>CAMAWN010000004.1 GCA_945861865.1 Candidatus Kuenenia stuttgartensis
AATTCACCTGGGTCGTCTGAGCCGCCAGCAATTCGGCACGCACTTTGAGTTCGGTGTTGTGCAGCACACCGACCGCCCCCTGGTAAACCGTCAGCCCATCCGCCAGGTCCTCGGCCAACGTGAACAGCAAATCCAGATTCGCGGGTAACGCATTGCTCGCCATGCTCAACTCCTGGGGTGAAAGGGAGAAAAACGGATGCGATGAGGGCTCGCGAGGTTTCGGCCGCGCGGAAAAGTCCTGAACACGACGCGCCCGCGAGTGGTGACCAACGAAACCACTCGCTGGCGCGTCGTGCTGACTCACTTCAAGTTGCACCGAAAACTTCCCGACTCCTGGGAATCCTGCCGGCCAGACTGAAGCGGGAGCCGCGCGGTACGGCCCCTCTAAGTGCGTAGCCGAAATGGAAATTTCTCACTAATTCTTCCAGAATTTCAGAAAATCCCGAAAATATCCGCCGCGACAGGCCGGAACTCGTCGCATGGACGCTGGCGGACCCCCAAAGCCGGGTGCCGGAGGGTGAACAAGCCCCCGAGCCGCGCAGGGCGTCCCTGGGAGGGCTGAAACTGGGGCAAATGCCGTAACTCGAAGCGGCATAAGCTTGCGCGCCTCGGTTTTGTCCAAAATCAGGCCGCGCAACACTTTTTTGCCTCGGTTTTGTCCAAAATCGGGTCGCGCAACGCTTTTTTGACTCGGTTTTGTCCAAAACCGGACCGCGCAACGCTTTTTTGTCTCGGTTTGGTCCAAAATCGGGACGCGCAAGGCTTTTTTGACTCAGTTTTGTCCAAAATCAGGCCGCGCAACGCTTGTGAGCCACGGTTTTGTCCAAAACCGAGCCGCGCAACGCTTGTGAGCCTCGGTTTTGTCCCAGACTGGGCCGAAAAACTCCCGTTTGCCGCGATTTCGGCCCAGATCGGGAGAAAACACGCTCGTTGGCAGCGGGCGGGGGCGGAATCGCTTCACCGCGTGATCGGGGCGGGGACTTTCGCGGGATCGAGCACGACGTGCCGCACTCGCTGGCGTTTCCAGGTGTAAACGATGTGCACCAGCCCGTCGCTCGTCTGGATGACGGCCGGGTAGCTGTACTCACCCGGCTGGCTTTCCAGTACCAGCGCGGGCTGCCAGTCCTGGCCGTCTTTGGAGACCGCGACGTTGAGCGGCGAGCGGCCCTTCGGCGTGTGGTTGTAAACGATCACATGCCGTCCGTCTTTGAGCGTGACGGCGTCCGTCCCGGCGTTCGGATTCGGCAGCGTGGTGGCCGTGAGCGGTCCCCACGTTTGGCCCAGATCGTCGGAGGCCACTTGAAAGACCTGGCCTTGTTTCGAACGTCCGACCGCCAGCAGTTTGTCGCCACCAAGAAACAGGATGCTCGGCTGGATCGCTCCGAAGGCTTTGCCGTCGTTGACCGGACCGGTGCGCTGCCACGTCAGGCCGAGATCGCTGGTCCGCTCGAAGTGGACACGCCAGCCGTCGTGCTCCGTGCTGGACCCGCACAGCAAATCGCCGTTGGGCAACTGCACCGGTTTGTTCTTCACCGGGCCGTCGATGTGTTCGGGCAATCGCTGCGGGGCGGACCACGTCGCACCGCCGTCCTCGCTGGTCATCAACATCCCCCACCAAGTGCTGGGGCTGGGACCGACCTTGTAGAACAACAGCAACGGCCCGCTCTTCGGCTGGAACAGCACCGGGTTCCAGCAAGGATGCCGCTGCACCGAGCCGTCGGGCTTCGCGTACTGCACGCCATTGGCGACTTCGACCGGCGCCGTCCAGCGGCCAGCCACCTGCCGCGCGACCCAGATGCCCACCTTCGGATGCTTCTCGTACTCGCCGCCGAACCACGCCGCGACGAGCGATCCCTTCGCCGTCTCTTCGATCGTCGAAGCATGACAACTCGGAACCGGAGCGGTCTCGTAAATGAATTCCGACTTGATGACTCCAGGCGGCAATTTTTCTTGCGCGTTTGTCAGCGAGCAGGCCGTCACTGCGACTGCGAGCGATGCGAAGACGAGGGCTGATCTCATGTGGAAACTCCTGATGCAGACGATTCTCTGGGACGAATCAATAACACGATGACGACAGACAGCAGCGCGACGCCCGCGAAGACTCCGAAGATCACATTGAGCGGCACGCCGCGATCTCGCAAAGCTCCGAAGCCCCAGTCGGCGAAGCCCCCGCAACTGATGCTGACGAGATTCATGAAGCCGTATCCGGTCGCTCGCAGTTCCGGCCGCACGAGCTGGCAGAGAATCGGCATGTTGTTGCAATCGAAGAAGCCCCAGCCCAGCCCGAAGAGCATCAGAAACGCGATCGCGACACTCAGCGAATTCGAGTTACCGACTCCGAACAGCGCCGGCAAAAAGAACGACATGCCAATCGCACTGACGAAAATGCGGCCGCGATTCGATCGTCGCATCCAGAGGTCCGCCAGCCAGCCGCCAATCCCCACGCCGATCAACGACGCCACTTGCACATACAGCACCGCCGACATCCCCGCCTTGCCCTGGCCGAGACCGAACTGCTCTTTGAGGATGTCTGGCATCCAATCCTTCACCACCCAGCCCGCCATCGCCGGCAGCGTGAAATACAACACGAGCAAAATGAAACTGAGGTTGCTGAATAACTCGCGAACCGCGGTCCAAGGTGCTGGTTGTGAGCGGCTCTCGGCGGGTCGCGGAGGATTCCGCAGCAGCCCGAACAGCGGCAGGGCGTAAACCACGCCAACCACGCCGCACGCACTGAAGGCGAACCGCCAACCGAGGCTCGGGCTCTCCGCCACATAGCCAGAGAAGCCGCCAATGATGATGCCGGCATAGATGCCCATCTGATGAAAGCCCACCGCGCGCGAACGGGTCTCGCCGAGATGAAAGTCCGTGATCAATGCCAGCGCGGCCGGGATGTAGAACGCCTCGCTGATGCCCATGATCGCTCGCGCGACGACCAGTTGCTGAAACGTCTCGACATGCCCGGTCGCCCAAGTCACGGCCGACCACACGAACAAGCTGGCCGCGATCACATGCCGCCGGCTCATGCGATCGGCCACATAGCCGCCGACCGGACTGAGCAACGCGTACACCCACTTGAACGAACCCAGCACGAAGCCCCAATTGGCCTTCGTGGCGATGTCCGGGATGTCGTCCATCATCGACGACTTCATCGCCGCCAGCATCTGCCGGTCGAGATAGTTCAGCAACGCCACCGGCACGAGCAGCAGCACGACCAACCAGGCGGTGCGAGACGCGGAACCGGAAGTCGCATGCGGCATTGAAAATCACTTGGGAATAAGGACGAAGACGAATTCAGTACCACGCCGTCGCGAGCTTGCGTCGGTACTCGCCCGCCAGTTCCGAAGCCGGACCTAACAGGCCGAGAATTTTGACCATCGCCTCTTTGACTTGCGGGCCGATGCCCGCTTTGTCGCGAGCGATCAACGCCAAGCACAGTTCCAACGCTTCCGTGTGCTTGCCCGCGACAGCGAGCGCATCGGCGAGACCAATTTGCAGCGACAGGTCATTCGGGTTCGCAGCGGCCGCTCGCCGAGCCTCCTCGACACCACCGGATTCTTGAGCGGAGGCGCGGACTTCAAGCTCGTCTTTGATCGCCTGACCTTCCGGCTCCAAGAAACCGCGTTCTTCGAGTTGCTCGATCAACCGGCGTGCTTCTTCATCGCGATTCTGAGCCATGATGACTCGCGCCAAAGCGATCTTCAGCACGTCCGCCTTCGGTTCGAGATTCAGGGCCTCGCGAAATTTCAATTCTGCTCCGGCCGGGTCCGTCTCTTCGAGCTTCATGCCCGCCATCATCGCCATCTGCGCGGCAGACGGCAGGAACGTCGCCAACCATTCTCGAATCTGCGGCTCCGGCACCACGCCGACGAATTCGTTGACCAGTTGCCCGTCCCGAAACGCCACGACCAGCGGGATCGACTGAATCTGGAAGGCTTGAGCAATCTGTGCTTCAACCTCGACGTTGATCTTCACCAGCAGGAACTTGCCAGCATACTCCTCCGCGAGCCGCTCCAGCACGGGACCAAGCTGCTTGCAGGGCTGGCACGACGGCCCCCAGAAGTCGACGACAATCGGCAGCTCAAAGGATTTCTTGATGACGTCCGCATCAAACGTGGCGGTCGTCGTGTCTTTAATCCAGGCGGAGACAGGCATGGCGGGTTCATCAATCGGTGGGAAGTTATTCGGGGTGGTCAATCAGGTCTTGCAGTCGCGCGGCCAACTCCGGCGCGAACCGTTC
This sequence comes from Candidatus Kuenenia stuttgartensis, assembly GCA_945861865.1. Lineage (GTDB taxonomy): Bacteria > Planctomycetota > Planctomycetia > Planctomycetales > Planctomycetaceae > SXKJ01. The sequence continues at coordinate 4,241 of CAMAWN010000004.1, forward strand.
TGGCCAGGTCGCGTCGATCAAACCAAGTTCGATCAGGTCAATTAAATGGGTCTGATCCTTGCGCCGAAACGACGTGAGCTTCATGCGCACCAGAGCATCCAGCGCCAACACTTGGAAGTGCGCGCCCGGCCGAGACTCGGTGACGTCCGCCGTGGGCGCGGTGTATTCGGGCCGGACTTTCTCACCGGCGAACAGCAGATGCACGCCGTCCCGAAACTTGGCGTCGGGGCCATCCAGAAAGAAGTCGATTCCGGCCGCGTGCCGATGTTCAAAGCCCGCGTTCTCCAACGCCACGATGACCGCATCCAAGTCTTGCCGACGAATTAAGAGGTCAACGTCCGCCGTGTTTCGCACCGCGGCTTCATCGACTTCGGCGACCCACGCGGCGACGGCGTTTCCACCGGCCACGGCATACGGGATCCCCGCCGCGGCCAACGCCCCGGCGGCTCGACGAACTCGTTCGCGTACTTTTTCCACGGCTCGTACCATCCGATCGAGGAGGTCGTCACGCATTCGATAATCAGGCGAGGTCATCGCAACCATGAATCCAACCCGCTGTTGTCAGAATGTCGCCAGCCGAACGCTCGCTGGTTCGTCACACTCTATCGTCCAGACCCGAAGACTCACAAACCTGATTATGTCCAAGCGAACCAACGCTCAAGCAATCGTTTCACGAAGGGCGTCAAACGGCGGCGCTGCGACTGGTCGGCCAGCCGCTTGATGATCTCGCTCTGTGTCGGATAGGGATGAATCGTCTTCGCCAACGAACTCAAGCCCAACTTGGCCGTCATCGCCAGTGTCAGTTCGTTGAGCATGTCTCCGGCATTGGACGCGACAATCGTTGCGCCGACGATTTGATCGGTGCCGCGTTTCAGCAGCACTTTCGCGAAGCCGGCGGTCTCACCGTCGAGGACCGCGCGGTCGTTGTGTGACATCGCTTCGACGAGCACATCCACGGCGACGCCTCGCTCGCGAGCCTCTGTCTCCGTCCAGCCGACGGTGGCAACTTCGGGATCGGTAAATGTGCAGCGCGGGATCACCAACGACGAGCCTTTGCCGCGTCCCGGAAACAGTGCGTTCTGCAACACGATGCGGGCCATCGCGTCAGCCGCGTGCGTGAACTGAAACCGCGAACAGACATCGCCCGCCGCAAACACGCGCCGGTTGCTCGTCCGCAGTCGATCATCCACTCGCACTCCGGTTTGCGAATCGAACGTCACGCCAGAGACCTCCAACCCCAGCCCGGCGACGTTCGGAATCCGTCCCACCGCGACGAGCAACTCGTCCGTCGTCCGCTGGATCGCCTCGCCACCGCTCTCGATCGCCACCTGCTTTTCAATCCCGTTGCGTGACACACCCACCACGCGAGCATTCAGTAAAATCTCCACGCCGTCGCGCCGCAACGACTCGGCCACGACGCGCGAGGCGTCAGCGTCCTCCCTCGGCAGGACGTTCGATTCCAAGTCCAGCAGAGTCACCTGCGACCCAAACCGCGCGAACGCTTGAGCCAACTCGCAGCCGATCGGCCCGGCACCCAGCACCACCAATCGACGCGGCAACGACGTCAGCGAAAACACCGTCTCGTTCGTGACGAAGCCCGACTCGACCAAGCCCGAAATTCCGGGAACCGCCGCGCGAGCACCCGTCGCGATCATGGCTCGGCGGAATCGCAGCGACTGACCGGCAACGGCAATCGTATCGCGACCTGTGAACTGGCCTGCGCCGAAAAAGACATCGACGCCGAGACCTCGAAATCGCTCGGCCGAATCGTGTGGTGCGATCGACGCTCGCAGTTGTCGCATTCGATTCAGCACCGCGCCGAAATCGACGCGAGCACCAGCCGGCACATCGAGGCCGAACTCGGCCGCATCGCGCACCGTCGCCGCGACACGTGCCGACTTCAGCAACGCCTTCGACGGTACGCATCCGTAAATCAAGCAGTCACCGCCGAGCCGATGCTTCTCGATCAGGGCGACCTTCGCACCCAGCCCCGCCGCTCCCGCCGCCGCCACCAACCCCGCGGGGCCACCACCGATCACGACCAGATGGTAGCGCTGCGCCGGAATCGGATTGATCCAATTCGCCGGTGCGACATGCCGGTCCAGTTCGCTGTCGAAGGGATCGCCGCTCATGCCTGCTCCCCTTCGACGGCAGCGGTCGCGTCTGCCAAAGCCTTCTTCGCAATGCGTGCCATCACGACCGTAACCGCCACCGTCGCGAGCAGGCCGACTCCCAACAGCACTTTCTGAGCGACGCCCCCTTCGGATCGTCCCGACACAATGTCGCTCAAACTCTTCGCCGCCGATCCGATCGAGACGTACAACAACGTCCCCGGAAACATGCCGATCCACGAGGCCAGCACGAAATCACGCAGCCGAACCTTCGTCAGCCCAAATGCGTAATTCAGCAGATTGAACGGCAGCACCGGCGAGAGCCGCGTCAGGAACACGATCTTAAAACCTTGCTCGGCGACCGCCGCGTCCAATGCTCGGAAGCGCGCGTCGCCCGCAACTTTGTGTTCGATGAATCGCCGCAACAGCGTCCGCCCGGCGAGGAACGCCGAGGTTGCACCCACCGTGCTGCCAATCGACACGGCGATCAGAGTCTTCACGACGCCGAATGCGAAGCCGCCCGCCAACGTCAACAACGATGCGGGAAAGAAGAACAAGCTCGCCGGAATGTACGACAGCGCCAACCACACCAAGCCGACATCGCCCTGAGCTTGCAACGTTTCAACAAACCGCTTGGTCTGCGCGGGCACATCGAACCCCGAGCTCGCGGCAAGAACCGCGACAACGATCAGCAACATCAACAGGATTCCGATTCGCCACTTCATCGAGCATGTCTTCCCACAAAGCAAAAGTGAGATAACGGCCAGCGGCTGATAACCGATCGCTGACGGCCGCTGGCCGTTATCCTTTTCCTCGCCCCCAAACAGTATCCTGCACGCAGTCCACACGCTTGTCCGTCCCAGGAGTTCGTAATGAGTATCTTGCCACCCCACGATTCCGCCAGTCGCAGGACGTTCTTGAAAACGCTCACAGCGGCGGCGGTCGGCGGCGTTTCACCAGCCATCACATGCGGTGCGAATGAGCCGCCGCCACAAATACCGCTCGGCTTCAGCCTGTACGGCATGAAGAGCCTGCCGGTTGCGGAGGCTCTGAAGGTCTGCTCGGAGATCGGCTACGAGTGCGTTGAACTCGCGGTGATGCCCGATTGGCCGTGTGCGCCGGAGAGGCTGTCGGCCGAACAACGCCGAGAACTCCGCCAGCAGTTGGAAGATCGCCATCTTCAACTCGCAGCGCTGATGGAGAACTTGTCGCTGGCCGTGGATGGGGAGAAACATCGCGACAACCTCGACCGCTTCAAACGGGCGTTTGAACTATCTCGCGATCTCGCGCCGCAGCAAACGCCGCTGATCGAGACGATTCTCGGCGGTTCGCCCGATAAGTGGCCGATGCTCAAGGACAAATTCGTCGAGCGTCTGCGTGACTGGGCGACGGTCGCGGCCGAGCACAAAGCGATCATCGCCATCAAGGCTCACGTCGCAGGCGCGTTGCATCTGCCGCGGGACGCCGCAGAAATCGCGCAGACGATCAACTCGCCGGCACTGCAATTGGCGTTCGATCAAAGCCATTTTCAGCTTCGCGAAGTGCCGCTGGTGGACGCTTGGAAAGCGATGGCCGAACGGACGCGATTCGTACATGTCAAAGACGGTCGAGGGAAACCGGGAGCGTTTCAATTTCTGCTCCCCGGCGACGGCACGATCGACTTCGTCGAACTGTTTCGCTTGCTGAAATCCAGCCGCTACTCCGGCCCGGTCGTCGTCGAGGTCAGCGGTCAACTGAGTTCCAAGCCCGACTACGATCCCATCGCGGCGGCGAAGAAGTGCTGGCCGGTGCTGCGCGACGCTCGCCAGAAAATTAGTCCAGTCACTCCGTGACCGGAATCTTCGAATCACGGAGTGACTCGTCGACTTTTCTCTGCAAGTCCAAGTTGTCTCAGAGAGCGAGCTTGCCCTCCCACACCCGGTCCCGAACAATCCCGCCGACGAAAGGATGAGTCGTGGATCATCGTGAACCGATCGAGTTGCCCGTCGAGCACATTTCGAATGCCCCGCCGCCGGACGCCGCGCGGCCATTTGTTTTCCAAGTACAATTTGGAAATTGGGAGCAACCGCCGGACGAGCCACCACTTCGCCTGCAAGCCAGACGTCCGCGGCGCGTACTGCCGTTGGTGCTGTTTGTCGCCACCTGCTTGAGCACGTTTTGGGCGGGGGGAGAGATGTTTGGCCTGGCGCTTCTGCCGGGCAATCCGCCGCAGGTCGCGATCGACTTCTCCAAGTTCCTGACGGGCGGACTGCAATACTCCGTCGCCTTGATGGCGATTCTGGTCGCTCACGAAATGGGACACTTCCTGCAAGCTCGGCGTTACGGCGTTCCCGCAAGCTGGCCGTGGTTCATCCCGATGCCAATTTCACCGCTGGGGACAATGGGAGCCGTGATCGTCCAAGCCTCAGGACACGCTGACCGCAAGCAGATGTTCGACATCGGCATCACCGGCCCGCTGGCCGGTTTGGTCGTCGCGATCCCCGTCACGATCTTGGGATTGCAGAGTAGCCACATCGAAAACATCGAATCCTTCGGCGGCGGTCTGACGTTCGGTAACCCACTGCTCTTGCGGTGGCTCGCCGAGTGGCATTTCGGAGCGTCGCTGTTGCCCAATCAGGACCTCGTGCTGACTCCGCTGCTGCACGCGGGATGGGTCGGAATTTTGATCACCGCGTTGAATCTGATCCCGATCGGACAACTCGACGGCGGGCACATCTTGTACGGCTTGATCGGCCGCCGAGCACACCGGGTCGCGTTCGTGTTGTTGTGGTCCGCCGTAATTTGGACGTTGACCACCGGGAACTGGTCCTATTCGGTCATGATCTTTTTGCTGCTGACGATGGGAGCACGTCATCCGCCGACTCGAGATGACTCCGTTCCGCTGGGCGGATTTCGCATCGTGCTCGGCTGGCTGACGCTGGCGTTCATGCTGATCGGCTTCACTCCGAATCCGATCAGCTTTCAGGACCACCCACAGCGTGAGAATCCGGCATCATCGAGCCGCCAGCGTCAGCGCGATGTTCCACAGGTTGAAGAAGCCATGCGCGACGACCACCGACAGAAATCGCTGCTGGCGGTCGTACAGGCTTCCGAGTAGCAGCGCCAGCGGCAACAGTGCGGCACCGTCCAGCGGCCCGTGGATGAACGCGAAGGCCAGCGACGAAATCCCGATCGCGTGCGTCGCCGTCGTTTTCGTCTTGAGCCATCCCAGCAAGATGACTCGGAAGAGCAATTCCTCCACCAGCGGCGCGAGCACCACTGCCGCGAATACCACCCAAGCCAGCGTTGCGAAACTGCGATCCTGATCCAACAGAACCAGCAGCCCGTTTTTCTCTCCGGGCTGACGGAGCGGCGAAGTGGCGAACAAAACATACAACACCGGCAGAAAACAGGCGTGCGCCGTCTCCAAGCCGACCGACACTTGTTGCCGCCAGTTCGCCCAGGTGATTCCAAACTCACGGGCGGAGCGTGCTCCAAAGCCCGTCAGCAGGCTCAACAGCATCGCGGCCAAAACAGCACGTTCCAGGCAACCGCCGCGAACATGCTCCACCGTCATCGGCTTGGTCTCGCCGGACTGCGGCAACAACCCGAACAGCAAAAACATCGCGATGATCGCCAGAGCCAAGAACACCACGCCCGGATTCCAGGTTGGAGTCGCCGTCGGTTCGTGGTGCCAAATCTCGCCGAAGCGTCGCCAGCGCCGCCACCACATCCACCACACCGTCGAACTGATCGCAACCATCAGGACGACGATCAAAACTTGAGCGTTGTCAGCATTGGGCATGAGGAACTCCGGCAGCGATCGCGACCACTAACGGCGATACGCCGGGAACTCGACAAAGACTTTGATCGCGCCGTCGCGGCGATCTCGGAACGTCTCGAAGGCGGTTTGAATCTCGGCCAGCTTGAACGTGTGCGTCACCAGCGGATTCACATCGACCCGCTTCTCGGCGATCCACTGCATCGCCAGCGGGAAGTCGCGGCGGAAGTCCGGGTTGATGCTGGTGTGGACCGTGCCGTTCTTGAAGATCAAATCGCGCCACCGCAGCCCGTTGATGATCTCCGGAGCGACTCCGAAATACAGAATGCGTCCGCCGTAACCGAGCAGGTCGATGCACAGATTGAACTGTTGCTCGGCGTGGCCGACCGCCTCGATGACGATGTCCGCCCCTTTGCCGCCGGTCAGTTCTTTGAGCTTCGCCGCCGGATCATCGACGGCGTTGCAGATCGTCGCAGTCACACCGCATTTCAGACTGGTCTTCAGCCGCGATTCGAGCTTGTCGATGCCGATGACCTGCCGAGCCCCCAACGCCTTCACGCTCATGTTGAAGAGCTGCCCCATCGGACCTTGGCCGACAACCGCTACGTCGAGATCGACAAGCGTCGGCAGCTTTTTCAGCGCGAAGATCGCCGTCCCCAACGGCTGAGCCAGCACGGCCTCTTGGTCCGAGCAACGCGGATCGATCGCGACGCACTGATTTTCAGAGACCGTGTATCGCTCCCACAAACCGTTTTGTTCGGGCGGGACGCAGAGCACTCGGTCGCCAACTTTCCAGCGTTGGCCGTTGGTCGCCACGACTCGGCCGATCATCTCGTGCAACGAATGCCCCAGTCGGATCGGCCATTCGCCACTCCATGTGAAATACGGCGTGTCCGAACCGCACAGGCAAGTCAGCTCTGGCTCAAAAATGATCTCGCCGCTGCCGCCCGGCGTGAGCTTTGGCTCCGGCGCTTCCACGAGGTCGATGCGATGCGGTGCGGTGAATTGTCCAGCGAGCATGTCGTTCCTTTGAATTGCGATGTGTCAGCACCGCTTTCTGATGGCCACAGAAAACGAATCCAAAGCGGTGCTGACACACCGCGTCCTAAAATTACTTGCTCAAGCAATACAGCGTCCGGTCCGAGCGTGAAAACATCTGGCCGCGCGACGGTGTCAGCGAGGCTCGGAAGACTTCGCTTCCGGTTACCGGCAGCGTGTTCTCTGCGACGACCTCGAGTTTTGGGCCGGGCTTGATGACGGTTGTTTTGCCAGCATCGTCTTGCAAATACGCCAGACCATTCGCGGCAATTGGCGATGACGTAAAACTGCCACCCAGCCGTTCCTTCCAGAGTTCTTTGCCGGTCGTCGCGTCGTAGCAGAAGCCCAGCCCGTCCATGCTGACCACGATCACAAACTCGCCGACTACGATCGGTGATGGCTGATCACGGCCGCTCTTGCGAGGTGTGTGCCACGCCATGTGCGACTGCGTGATGTCGCCCTCGCCACCGGGTCGCAGCGCATAGAAATCGCCCGGCTTGCCGTTGACGACGTAGATCAATCCGTGTCCCGGAGTCACGGTCGGTTCGCCGCGACCGTTGAAGGCCTTGCACGTCCACAACTTCTTGCCGGAATTGGGATCGTAACCCGTCACAACTTCCTCACCGTTCAACACCAGTTCACGGTGCGTCCCCGCGTTGACCAGCACCGGGGAACTCCAACCTCCACGCGGCGGAACATCACGCGGCGTCTGCCACACCACATTGCCCGTCTTCAAGTGCAGCGCCAGGAGCGAGGCTTCTCCCTGAGCATCACAATTCTGAATTACGAGGCCATCCATGATCAGCGGCGAGGCACCCGCGCCCCAGGGGCCGTCGAATTTTCCGAGGTCTTTCGACCAGAGTTTTTTCCCGGCAACATCGAAACAGTGAATGCCTCCTTTGCCGAAAAACGCGACGACGTGCTGGCCGTCCGTCGCGCAGGTCGCCGACGCCCAGCCGTTCATCTTGTGCGTCGCTTCGGGAGTCCCCGTCCAAACCGTTTCTTGCCAGACGATCTTTCCGGTCTTGCGATCGACACAAAACACGACGCGCTGCCGCCCCGACTCCAAAGCCGTCGTCAGAAAAATGCGATCGCCCGCGATGACCGGCGACGATTGGCCGCTGCCCGGCAGTTCTGTTTTCCAAACAACAGACTTTTCGTCCCATTTCACCGGCACGTTTGTCTCCGCCGAGTGTCCGTCGCTCGCCGGACCACGCCACTGCGGCCAGTCGCCTTCACCGCCGATCGCAGCCTGACACAGCCACGCACTCATCAAAACCGCCAACAGCCAACGTCCAATCGCATTCATGGAGATCTCCGTGTCCCAGTGGCCACATTTGATTTTGAATCTGCCCTCTACGCCTTGATTTCAAAAATCGCCTCGACCTCAGCCGCCGGTCCCGTCGGCAGCGACGCGAAGCCCAGCGCGCTGCGAGCGTGCCAACCGTCTCCTTCTTTGCCGAAGAGTTGATGGATCAGGTCCGACGCTCCGTTGATGACCAAGTGCTGGTCGGTGAAATCCTGCGTCGAGTTCACGCAACCCAGCAGTTTCACGCACCGCAGCCCATCGAGCGTCCCGTGCGTGTGATGCACTGAGTTCAGAATCTTGACCATGCACTCACGAGCCGCCGCGTAGCCTTGCTCGACGGTCAGGTCACGACCGAGCTTCCCTTTCATGTCGCTGGTATGCCCCGACGAGAACAACAGATTCCCTGTCTTCGCACACAGATTGAGATAGCCGGGCTTCACTTCGGTGAACGTGAGTCCGTGTTCTTTGGCTTTCGCTTCCGGGCTGCTCATGGTCGGCACCTTGTCGTTGGACGTTGCGTTGTGTCTGATTCCCGCCACACCCGCCGCCGACGGTCGGCGACAGGGGACGCAGAATACTGTCCCACGCGCGAGTTCGGAAATGAACACCCCAAGTTCGTTGCAGGTCGCTCAGCCGAAAGTCAGATACCGATGGCCGACAGCCGTTGTCCCATTTTTCTGGAGTCTCCTGCTGCCATCGCTCGCACCCGCCGCCGATGAGCAACTCGTCCAGTCGCTGCGAACGCTGGACTCAAACGTCGTCCCCGCCGCCGAGCGTGAGTCGATGGCCAATCAAGTCCGCGATCAACAGCGGCAACTCCTCCGAGACGCCAACGAACGCAGCACCGTCGAATGGCGACAGGTCAAGAGTCGCGACGACTGGGAGCGGTTCAAAAAACAGAAGCTCGACGAGTTGAAGAAGTCAATCGGCACATGGCCGGACCCGCCGAAGTCCGTCCCCGTGCGAGTCGCTTCCTCCTTCGACGGCGACGGCTTCGTCATCGAGAACATCCTGTTCGAAAGTCGCCCCGGATGGTGGGTGACAGCAAATCTGTACCGCCCCACAAAGCCACGCGAGTCGATGCCCGGCATCCTGATCTGTCACGCGCATCACACACCGAAGGAACACGGCGAACTGCAAGACATGGGGATGACCTGGGCACGAGCCGGCTGCATCGTGCTGGTCATGGATCAACTCGGACACGGCGAGCGGCGGCAGCATCCGTTCGCGACGGCCGCTGATTTCGACAAGCCGTTCCGAGTCGGCCACGCTGACTACTCGTTCCGCTACGACAGCGCGATCCAACTGCAACTTGTCGGCGAGAGCCTCGTCGGTTGGATGGTGTGGGACATGATGCGCGGAGTTGATGTGCTGCTGGCTCGGCCTGGCGTTGATCCGCAGCGATTGATTCTGCTCGGAGCCGTCGCGGGCGGAGGTGATCCCGCCACTGTGACCGGCGCGCTCGACGAACGGCTAGCGGCAGTCGTGCCGTTCAACTTCGGCGGCCCACAGCCGGAGACGAAATACCCGCTCCCCGACGATGCCGAGGCTTCATTCAATTACGCCGGGGGCGGCAGTTGGGAATCGACTCGCAACCTCCGCGATTCGGCGGCACGCGGATTCCTCCCGTGGGTCATCGTCGGCAGCATCGCACCACGGCGGTTGGTCTACGCTCACGAGTTCAAGTGGGATCAAGACCGCGATCCCGTTTGGAAGCGGCTACAAACGGTCTTTGGGTTTTACGACCACGCGGATTCCCTCGCCTTCACGCACGGTCAAGGAGCCGTCACTGGCTCCTCGCCGCAGGACACCCATTGCACGCACATCGGCAAAACACATCGCGTGCGAATCCACGAAGCATTCCGTTCGTGGTTCGGTATCGAGGCGTCTCCGAAAACAGAGTTCAGTGCGCGTCTGCCCGCCGACCGCTTGCGGTGCTGGACGCCGGAGCTGAAACAAGAACTGCAACCCAAATCACTCGCCGCAATGACGACCTTCCTGGCAGATCAATTCGCCGTTCGAAACCGACGCGCGCAATCCAATCCGGCCTTCTTCGAAGAGTTTCATAAAATGCTGCGACATCGCTGGGCAGTTTTGCTGGGGGCCTCTTCCCAAAATCCGCTGGTGGCGGAGCACCGTGTCCGACAAGAAACGATCGCCAAGACCCGCACCGATGCCGTCGTGCTCATCAGCTCGTCCGGCAATCGCATCCCGATTTTTCTGCTCAGACCCCAAGAGTTTCGGGACCAGCAACCCATCGTCGTCGCGATCTGCTCGCAAGGCAAAGGTCGACTGCTGAAAGAGCGATCCGACGACATCGCCGAATTGCTCGAACGGGGTTCGCCCGTCTGCCTCGTCGATCCGCGCGGAATCGGCGAATCGAAGCTCGGCGACAGTCACGGCCGCCGCAGTTCGGCGACGTCGATGTCGTCGACCGCGCTGATGCTCGGCACACCGCTGCTCGGCCAGCAATTGCGCGACGTGCGACTGGTGCTGTCTTGGCTGCGTGAGCAACCCGATCTGAAAGGCCGCCGGTTCGCGTTGTGGGGTGAATCGCTCACGCCACCGAATCCTGACACCGCGCTCTTCCGGCAACCGCGGGACGATGACGGAGCACTGCCCGCTCCGTCCGAGCCACAAGCTCCGCTGCTCGCGCTGCTGACTGGCTTGTTTGAGGATGACCTCTCCGCCATCTACACCGCTGGCGGCCTGACGAGTTGGCGTTCGCTGTTGTCCGACTACCTCGTCCTGACCGCTCACGATAGTCTCGTCCCCGGAGTACTGACCGCCAGCGACATCACCGATTTGACGGAACCGTTCCGTTCCGACCGCCGAGTCCGCATCGAGGCCGCTGTCGATGGCTGGAATCGTCTGGCACCCAGCACTCCGAAACGCGATGGCCCGGTGCAGTGGTTACAAACAGTCTTACGACCGTAGCCACGTTCGCCAGAACGTGGGCCAATCGGCGCAATTCCCACGTTCTGGCGAACGTGGCGACAGAGGCATCCCATGATTCGCAACGCTGTCAAACACAAACTCCGCGAGGGCGGGGCCTCGATCGGCACGATGCTGTTCGAGTTCAACACGACCGGTATCGCTCGCATCGCTGCCAACGCCGGAGCCGAGTTCGCCCTCTTCGACATGGAACATTCCGGTTGGAGCATCGAAACGATCCGCATGTTGATCGCCACGACTCCGAAGTCCGAGCTGGTCCCGATCATCCGCATCCCGGCGACCGAGTACCACTTCGTCGCCAACGTGCTCGACATGGGGGCGATGGGGGTCATGATCCCGATGTGCGAGAGCGCGGATCAAGCGCGTCTGCTGGTCAGTTCGGCCAAGTATCCGCCAGACGGCCGCCGAGGTGCCGCCTTCGCCATCGCTCACGACGACTACCGCGGCAGTTCAATCCCAGAGACTGTCCAATCCGCGAACGATGAAACGCTGTTGATCGCCCAGATCGAAACCGCTTGCGGCCTGGAGAACGTCGATGAAATCGCCGCCGTCCCCGGCATCGACGCCCTGTGGATCGGCCTCTACGACCTGACGTTGTCGCTCGGCGTCGCAGGTCAAATGAATCACCCCGATATCCTCGCGGCCACCGATCGCGTTTTCGCCGCGTGTCACGCTCACAATAAGTCACCGGCGGTGCTCGTAACCAGCATCGCGGAAGGGGAAGCTCAACTCGCACGCGGCTTCAAACTCATCGCCTACGGCGGCGACCTGTGGCTGTATCAGGCCGCACTCCGCGCCGGGATCAAGAGGCTGCGTGAGCAGCCATCCTCGTAGTCCGGACCCCCACGTCCGGACAATTCGATCGTTTTTGAACCGCTGAATCGACCGGAGGTAGGCGTCCGGTCAACTTTCGTTCTTTCCCATCGTGCGACCGACCGATTACTGTGATGCGGTCTTGAATGCCCGCAACGGAGTTCCGTCATGCGCGACACGCCCAACACGAATGCCTTCTGCCGAGGTCCGGCCAGTCGCCGCGAGTTTCTGCGCGTCGGAGTGTCTGCCTTGAGCGGCATGAGCTTGGCGGATCTCTTGGCCGCACATGCTGCGGCGGGAACAAACTTAACCGGCGAACTGCCAACCTCCGTCATCCTGTTTTGGATGTGGGGCGGGCCAAGCCAGATTGAGACATTCGATCCGAAACCGAACGCACCTTCGGAATATCGCGGGCCGTTTCGACCAATCGCGACTTCGGTGCCGGGAATCGAAATTTGCGAGTTGTTCCCGCAGCTTGCGAAGATCGCCGACAAGTGCTCACTGATCCGCTCGCTGCATCACGAGATGGCGTCACACAACGACGGTTCGATTGAACTGCTCACCGGCAAGACGCCCAGCATCGCCGATCCGACTTCGACGGCAAAGTCCGAGCATCCCGATCTCGGCATGATCGCCAGCCGTCTGCGAGGCTCACGCTCCGATGGCTTGCCGCAGTACATCGGCATTCCGACGCAGCCGTTCATGACTCGGCCACAGTATTTGGGAGTCAGCCATTCGGCGTTTGTCACCGGCGACCCATCGGCTGAAAACTTCCGCCCGGCGAACCTGACGATTCACGGGGGACTCAACGGCCAGCGACTGGATGACCGCTTGGGTCTCGCGCGGCAGTTCGATCAGCATCGGCAACGGCTCGAAGCGACCGAAGGTCTCGAAGCCTTTCACCGGCAGGCGTTTCGATTGCTCACCAGCGCGTCGGTCGCGAATGCCTTCGACCTGACTCGCGAAGACCCGAAGCTCCGCGATCGCTACGGCCGACATCTGTGGGGCCAAAGCTGTTTGCTCGCGAGACGCTTGGCCGAAGCAGGCGCGGGCGTCGTCACCATCGACGCGCTGGCTCCGAAGCCCGGCATGCCGCTGTACTTCAGTTGGGACGACCACGCCAACGCACAACCCGGCTGGGACATGGCAAAAGGAATGACCTTGCGTGCCGAGTACATGGACCCGGCGCTCTCGGCCTTGATCGAAGACATTCACCAGCGCGGTCTCGACAAGAAGATTCTCGTCGTCGCCGTTGGCGAGTTCGGCCGCACACCGCGCGTCACCATGAACAGCGGCAACCTCGGCCGCGACCACTGGCCACAAGCTCAATCCGCACTGATCGCCGGCGGAGGATTTCGGTCGGGCCAAGTCGTCGGAGCCACGAACTCCAAAGCCGAATACCCCGCCGAACGCCCGCTCCACCCGCAAGACTTGCTCGCGACGATCTACCACCACCTCGGCATCAACCATCGCCACGAGTTCCCCGACTTCTCCGGCCGCCCGATCCCGGTGCTGCCATACGGCGAACCGATTCGCGAGCTGGTGTGATCAGCGAGGCGGTCGGTACATGTGCGTCGCTTGGCCGATGAAAGCTTCCGCGGCTTCCATCAGCGTCTCTGACAGCGTCGGGTGCGGGTGGATGCTGTCGGCGAGGTCGCGGGCGACGGCAGCGGTTTCGACGGCGAGCACGCCTTCAGAAATCAACTCGCCCGCGCCGACTCCGACGATGCCAACGCCGAGGATGCGTTCGGTTTTGTTTTCGACGATCAGTTTCGTCAGGCCCTCGGTGCGAGCCAGCGATTGAGCGCGGCCGCTGGCGGCCCAGGCGAAGCGGATGACTTTCACGTCGCGTTCTTGAGCCTTCGCTTCGGTTTCGGTCAGGCCGCACCAGGCGAGTTCCGGGTCGGTGAAGACGACGGCGGGGATCGCGATGTTGTCGAACTCGGCCGGTTCGCCGACGAGCGCTTCGATGGCGACCTTCGCCTCACGCGTGGCTTTGTGAGCCAGCATCGGTTCGCCCGCGACATCGCCGATGGCGAGGATGTTCGGATCGGCGGTGCGGCAGCAGCGGTCGATCTTCACGAAGCCTTTTTCATCGACTTGGACCTTGGTGTTTTCGAGGCCGAGATTCTTGCTGTTCGGCTTGCGGCCGACGGAGACGAGGACTCGGTCGAAGGTTTGTTCCGGCTCAACGCCTTCGCCTTTGAGCGACGCGACGATGCCGGACTTCGTCGCTTTCAAGCCGAGCACCTGCGTGTTGACGTGAATCGCTTTGAACTGCGTTTCGAGCCGCTTTTGCAGCGGCCGCACGAGATCACGATCCGCGCCGAGCAAAATCCCGCTGAGCATTTCAACGACGGTCACATCGCTGCCGAGCGCCGCGTACACGCAACCCATCTCCAGCCCGATGTAGCCGCCGCCGATGACCAGCAGCTTCTTCGGGATGTCCTCCAAAGCCAGCGCCCCCGTCGAGTCCATCACGCGCGGGTCGCCGATCGCGAACATCGGCGGCATCGCCGGCTGCGAGCCGGTCGCGATCATCGCTTTGTCGAACGTCAGTTGTTCCGTCGAGCCGTCTGGCTTCGCGAGGTTCAGCGTGTTCGAGTTCGCGAACGTCGCGCGAGCCTGCACCAGCGTCACTCCGCGAGCCTTGCACAAGCTCTGAATGCCGCCCGTCAGTTGCCCGATGACGCCGTTCTTGAATCCTCGCAGCTTGTCGAGGTCGATCTTCGGCTTGCCAAAAGTCAGCCCATGCTCGGCCGCGTCCGCCGCCTCGTGAATCAACTTCGCGACATGCAACAACGCCTTCGACGGAATGCACCCGCGCTGCAAACAGACGCCACCGGGGTTCTGCTCCTCATTGACGAGCACCACCTTTTTTCCATGATCCGCCGCCGCAAACGCCGCCGGATAGCCGCCGGGGCCAGCACCAATGACAACGATTTCCGCGTGTTGAGACATCAGAGAACCTCAGTGAAAACTCTGAGTCCTCGGTGTCTCTGTGGTGAATTCAGTTTTTCACCACAGAGACACCGAGAGCACAGAGGGAGTACAGAGTTAAGCCTCGGCTAGCAACGCGAAGAAGTCATTCAACAGGCTGCCGAGCTTGGCGACGAATCGGGCTCCGTCGGCTCCGTTAATGACTCGGTGGTCGTAGCTGAGAGACAGCGGAAGCAGCAGGCGTTCGACGACCGCTCCGCCGTGGAGTTTCAGTTCGGTGCGGCTGCGGCTCAGGCCGAGGATCGCGACTTCGGGCCAGTTGACGATCGGCGTGAACGCCGTGCCGCCGATGCCGCCGAGGTTCGTGACCGTGAACGTCGCTCCGCTCATCTCGTCGGGCTTGAGCTTCTTCTCGCGGGCGCGAGCGGCGAGGTCGGCCAAGTCGGTGGCGATCTGCACGATGCTCTTTTGATCGACGTTCTTGACGACCGGAACCAACAAGCCGTTGGGCGTGTCGACCGCGCAACCGATGTGGTAATAGCGTTTCAGAACCAACTCGCCCTTGGCCGAATCGAGGCTGGCGTTGACGTGCGGGAACGCCTTCAGCGCGGGAACGAGAGCTTTCATCACGATGGCCGTCATCGTCACTTTCGGCCCGTTCTTGCCAAGCGTCTCGCCGAAGCGTTTGCGAGCCTCTTCGAGATCGGTGATGTCGATGAGGTCGTGCTGCGTGACGTGCGGAATCGTTTGCCACGCCATGCTCAAGTTCGTGGCGGAGACCTTCGCAATCTTGCTTTGAGCTTGTCGCTCGACCGAACCGAATTGGCTGAAGTCGGGCAGCGGCGGAGTCGCGATCGCGCCGCCACTCGGCACGGCGGCGCGGCCTTCAAGGATGTTCTTGACGTAACTCTGCACGTCCTCTTGCGTGATCCGTCCGCCTGGACCAGTTCCGGTGACTTGATGCAAATCGACGCCGAGATCGCGCGCGAGTCGCCGTGTTGCAGGACCGGCGGGAGCGGGTGGACGAGTCCCGCCTTGAGGCGGAACGTCTGGCCTCGGACTTGGTGCCGCAACTGGCTGAGCGACAGGAGCCGGCGTCGTTGCCTTCGCAGACGCGACTGGAGTTGCTGGCGCTGCGGTTCCGCTTGAAGGCGGGACTACGGAACTAGCGGCTTCGATGCTCAGAAGCGGCGTGCCAATTGGGACCGACTGACCGGCGGCGACGAGCACCTTCACAACCGTGCCGACGTGAGGGCATTCGAGTTCGACGACCGCCTTTTCAGTTTCGAGATCCATAACCACCTGGCCGGCGGTCAGCACATCTCCGGCTTTGACTTTGATCTCGGCGATATCGACGGACTTCACGCCGTCAGAGACTTCAGGCAATTTGAATTCGATGGCCATTGGAGGGTTCGCGGATATTGGAATTGAAAACCGGTGTGGCTAATGACGAATGACAAAAGACCCAATGACGAAGGAATGACGAAGCCCGAACAACGAAGGACTCACGTCAACATTCTTGGTCATTCGGATTTCGACATTCGTGCTTCCTTTGTCATTGGGTCTTTCGGAATTCGTCTTTCATCTCACGCCTTGAGCGGCTCGACCTTTTCGGGATCGATCCCCAAATCTTTGAGAGCCTTCGACAGCTTCTTCTTATCGAAGGAACCGTTCTGAGCCAACGCCACGAGGGTCGTGTACGCGACACTTTCACCGTCAATTTCGAAGTGACGGCGGAGTTCCTCGCGGGTTTCGCTGCGGCCGAAACCGTCGGTGCCGAGAACGTGGTACGGGCCGGGAATCCAACTGCGGATTTGATCGGGAACCAGCCGAACGTTGTCGCTGGATGCGATGAACGGGCCGGTGATGCTATCGAGCGTCGATTCGAGGTAACTTTTCTTCGGCTTCTCGGTCGGATGCAGACGGTTCCATCGCAGAGCCATCGAGGCGTCGCGGCAGAGTTCCGAATAGCTCGTCACGCTCCAAACGTCGCAGCCGATGCCGAACTTGTCACTCAGGATTTGCTGAGCACGCAGCACTTCGTTCAGGATCGGGCCGCTGCCGAATAGCTGCGGTCGTTCCTTCTGACCTTTCGAGCCGTCGGTGCTCTTGAAGCGATACATGCCGCGCACGATGCCGTCGGTCACGCCATCCGGCATCGCCGGCATCGCGTAGTCTTCATTGTAGACGCTGAGGTAGTAGAAGATTTCTTCGTGCTCGACGTACATCCGCCGCATGCCGTCTTGGATGATGATGGCCAGTTCGTAGCCGTATGCCGGATCGTACGCCTTGAGATTCGGGACGCTCGTTGCGAAAAGCTGGCTGTGTCCGTCCTCGTGCTGCAAGCCTTCACCGTTGAGCGTCGTGCGACCCGATGTGCCGCCGACCAGAAAGCCTTTCGTCCGCGAATCGCCCGCGAGCCAAATCTGATCGCCGACGCGCTGGAATCCGAACATCGAGTAGTAAATGTAAAATGGCACCATGTGGATGCCGAGATTCGAGTACGCCGTGCCGGCCGCGACGAACGACGAGATCGCTCCGGCTTCGTTGATCCCTTCTTCGAGAATCTGGCCGTCCTTCATTTCTTTGTAGTACATGAGCTGGTCGGCATCGACCGGCTCATAAAGCTGACCTTTGCTGGCGTAAATGCCGCATTGACGGAACAGTCCTTCCATGCCGAACGTGCGTGCCTCGTCCGGGATGATTGGCACAATCCGCGAGCCGATCTGCTTGTCCTTCAGCAGGCCACTGAGCAAGTACGTGAATGCAAACGTCGTCGAGCCTTCCGTTGCTCTGGCGATGTAGTTGAGAAACGACTCGACCGGCGGAACCGCGAGTTTTTCCGCGGTCGGACGCCGCGAGGGCAAGTAGCCGCCGAGCGACTGGCGACGCTCTTGCAGGTACTGCATCTCTGGGCTGTCGGGTGCCGGTTTGTAGAACGGAGCCTGATCGACTTCGTCGTCGGCGATCGGAATGCCGAACCTCGAACGGAACTCACGCAACTCCTGCTCGTTCGCCTTCTTGACGTTGTGGGCAACATTGCGTCCCTCGCCCGCTTCGCCGAGGCCGTAGCCCTTGATCGTCTTGGCGAGGATGACTGTCGGCGAACCTTTGTGCTCGACGGCCGACTGGTACGCGGCGAAGACTTTTTCTGGATCGTGCCCGCCGCGTTTGAGCTTTTGCAGTTGCTCATCCGAGAGATTCTCGACCAGCTTCAGGGTTTTCGGATTCGCTCCGAAGAAGTGCTCGCGGATGTACGAGCCGGGTTCGACGACGTACTTCTGATACTGGCCGTCGACGACCTCGCCCATGCGGCGAACCAAGTCGCCGTCACGATCGTCTTCCAAAAGCGGATCCCAATCGCCGCCCCAGACTACTTTAAGGCAATGCCAACCGGCTCCGCGGAATGCGCCTTCGAGCTCTTGGATGATCTTGCCATTGCCGCGCACTGGCCCGTCGAGTCGTTGCAGATTGCAATTCACGACGAAGATCAAGTTGTCGAGATTCTCTCGTGAGGCCAGCGTCAACGCGCCGAGCGTTTCGGGTTCATCGACTTCGCCATCCCCGACAAAGCACCAGACGTGCGACTGCGACGTGTCGAGCAGACCGCGATTTTCGAGGTATCGCAGGAATCTCGCCTGATAGATCGCCGTGATCGGACCGAGGCCCATCGACACCGTCGGGAACTGCCAGAAGTCCGGCATCAGCCACGGATGCGGGTACGACGACAAACCTTCGCCGGCAGGAAGCTCTTGTCGAAAATGTTCGAGATGATCTTCCGTAAGCCGGCCTTCAAGAAAGGCTCGCGCGTAAACTCCCGGCGACGCATGACCTTGAAAGTAGACGAGGTCGCCGGTGTGCTCGGCGTTCCGCCCGCGAAAGAAGTGATTGAACCCGATCTCGTACAGCGTTGCCGAGGAGGCGTACGTCGAGATGTGGCCGCCGATCCCATTTTTCTCACGGTTGGCTCGGACAACCATCGCCATCGCGTTCCAGCGGATGATCGACTTGATGCGGCGTTCGATCTCACGATTGCCGGGGAAACGCGGCTGTCGATCCGGAGGAATCGTGTTGATGTACGGTGTGTTGGCCGTGAACGGCAACGTCACGCCGCGAACATAAGCTCGCTCCTGCAAGGCGGAAAGGAGATGCTGCACGCCTCCCTGACCATGTCGGTGGAGGATGTCGTCCAACGACTCAAACCACTCGTCCAATTCCTGGGAATCCAGCGGTGTCGAAACCGGTACCTCAAGCGTCATTGTCTCGTCTTCTGTCTGCGTTTCGGGGAGGCGGCGACACGGCTTCGGAGCACTCCGCCGCATTTCCACAATTTCCAATGTCAAAAATGAGTTCGGGATTATTGCGGCAGGCCAGAATGGGAGCAACTCGCCGGAAGCCGACGACGATTTGAGTCCGACACAAGACAAGATCAGCCCGGTCCTTGGCGCAATTCTGACCGATCGGCAAACTCGGCACAAAAGGAATGGTGGCGAACCTCAGCCTACTCGCCAGCGTATGAGTTGATGACGTGACGGAGTTTGACCGACACAAGGGTGTGGCCTATATTCCTCTCGCATTTTGTCCACGGATGTTTGTCATGCGACTCAATTTCCAATTTCCGATCTCCATTATCACGGTCGCTGCCGGGATCAAGATTCCCGCCAGCGGCCCTTGCCATCGGCATTGAGCTTGGGGTTTGTTTCTTTTCGTCACGACGTTGTCACCCTCAGGTCGATCGCCTGAGGGTTTTTTATTGGATGCGTGGATCTCAAATTTCAAATTGCAAAATGAGGCGGCACTGCGATGACTCGAATCCAAATCTACGACACGACCCTGCGCGACGGCAGCCAGGGCGAGGGCGTGAACTTCTCGTTGCAGGACAAGCTGCTCATCACGCAGCGGCTGGATGAACTCGGCTTCGACTTCATCGAGGGGGGCTACCCGCTGTCGAACCCGAAGGACGCGGAGTATTTTCATCGGGCGCGAGACCTCGACTTGAAACACGCAACGGTGACGGCGTTCGGGATGACTCGGCGGCGCGGAGCGGCCCCTGAGGACGACACCGGCATGGTCGCGCTGCGGGACTCGCAGGCGAAGATTTGCGTGATCGTCGGCAAGACGTGGGACTTGCACGTCTTCGAAGTGCTGCGTGTCGATGAAGCGGAGAACCTCGCGATGATCCGCGACTCCGTCGGATTCCTGCATGGCGAAGGGCGACGAGTCTTCTACGACGCCGAGCACTTCTTTGACGGCTATCGAGCGAATCCAGATTTCGCGCTCAAGACAATCAGGGCCGCCGAAGAAGCCGGTGCCGAGATCGTCGTCCTCTGCGACACGAACGGCGGACGTCTGCCGGAAGAGGTTGCCGACGCCGTCAAGGCCGCGCGGCAGGCACTGACGATCCCGGTCGGCATTCATTGTCACAACGATTGTGACTTGGCGGTCGCCAATTCGCTCGCGGCCGTGGATGTCGGAGCGATCCAAGTGCAAGGCACGGTCAACGGCATCGGCGAGCGGTGCGGTAACGTCGATCTGTGCAGCGTCGTGGCCAACCTCGCCTTGAAGAAGTCCGGTTACGAGGTGCTGACCGACGGCGGCCTGAAGCATCTCGCCGAGTTGTCGCGCTACGTCTACGAACTCGCGAACATGAACTATCGCAACGGCCAGCCGTTCGTGGGGACCAGCGCGTTCGCTCACAAGGGCGGCATGCACGTGCATGCCGTCAATCGCTTGGCGAAGAGCTACGAGCACATCGAACCGGAAACCGTCGGCAACGTGCGACGAGTGCTCATCAGCGAACTGTCTGGCAAGTCGAACATTGTCGCCAAGACGACGAAGTACGCGATCCAGAATGACTCGGCGATGATGCAAAAGATTCTTGACCGCGTGCAGGACCTGGAAAACGAAGGTTTTCAGTTTGAGGCCGCCGAGGCGTCGTTCGATCTGCTCGTCCGCAAGATCGTCGGCCAGTACGTCCCCAAATTCGAGAAGGTGCATTACCGCGTGAACGTCGAATCCGACGGCGGCCTGCGCGACGATTCGGTCGCGGTCGTCTCGAACAGTGAAGTCGCCCCCGCGACCGAGGCGACGATCAAGCTGCGAGTCGCTGGCCACCTGGAACACGTCGTCGCTGAAGGAGACGGCCCAGTCAACGCGCTCGACACGGCGTTGCGCAAGGCTCTGATCCCGGCATACCCGAACCTCACCGAGATGCAGCTTGTGGACTACAAGGTCCGCGTCATCAATTCGACGGCCGGCACGGCGGCTCGCGTGCGAGTCGTCATCGAGAGCCGCGACCCGCACGAAATTTGGACAACCGTCGGCGTCAGCGAAAACATCATCGAAGCCAGTTGGCTCGCGCTGGTGGATAGCGTCGAATACAAGTTGTTCAAGGACGAACAACCGGCGTCGTGAGGCAATGATCGAACTCAAATGCTTCATCGCGTGAAGCGGTCAGCGGGAGCGGTTCGCCTCGCTGTTCGGTGAGCACTCGCCAAACGTGGCTCAACCTGGGTTCCGCTTCACTGACCGAGACTCTCACGCTGATCGGCCAGATCGAGCGTGTGCGACCATCGGAAGCACACCATGCTCCGTAACAGCAGACCCACAACGCCAGCGGCCAGCGACCAAAAGCCGAAGTGACCTCGGCAGCGGGGAATTCGTCCGGCCATGACTGGCAAATGATGACGAGGTCTGGATCGAAGAGCGGATTTTCAAGCCACTCGTCGTGTATGCCGCGTCGCCCCTCAAAGCCTTCCGAAATCTGTACGGTCGCAGCGGGGACGATTTGATGCAGCCAGTCGCGGACCCGTGAGAACTCGGTGCGGTCGATTTCACCGATGACAAGAATGTTGGGCTTGTCGGACATCGCCGCTCGCAGGAAATGAAAAAAGGCCGGTTTAAAAAACCGGCCTCTGTTTGGGTATCACGCTCAATTCACGAACCAGGTGTCGCCACTGTTGAGCAGTTTCTCGACATCGCCTTCACCAAGCTTCGCGCGAGCGAATTCGACCTGCTTCGTCACGGACTCGTCATAGGTCGAACGCTCGACGGCTCGGAAGATTCCCATCGGTTCGGGGAACTCCGGGTGTCTCATGCGGGAGAGCAAGAACGCCAATGACGGCTCTGTCGCCTTCTCATCGTGGAACAGCAAGTCATCTTCTTTCACGTCGCCGCCGAGTTGCACGATCTCGATGCGATTTCCTTCGGCAACGCGAATTCCCTTTTCACGATTCTTGCCAAAGATCAACGGCTTGCCGTGTTCGAGATAGACGATGCTGTCGCTGCGAGTCTCCTTGTCGGTGGCGTAGCTGAATGCCCCGGGGTTGAAGACGTTGCAGTCTTGATAGACCTCGACAAACGCCGTGCCTTTGTGGTGCGCGGCTCGTTCGAGAACCATCGTGAGATGCTTGATGTCCACATCGACCGAACGGGCGACGAAAGTGGCTTCGGCCCCGATCGCGACTGACAGCGGCGTCAGCGGGTGATCGATCGAGCCATACGGCGTGCTCTTGCTTTTCTTGCCGACCGGGCTGGTCGGCGAGTACTGGCCCTTGGTCAGACCATAAATCTGGTTGTTGAAGAGGATGATCTTCATATCGATGTTACGGCGGATGGAATGCAAAAAGTGATTGCCGCCGATCGACAGGGCATCGCCGTCACCGGTAATGACCCAAACTTGCAGGTCCGGATTGGCTAACTTCACGCCCGTCGCAACCGCTGGAGCGCGGCCGTGAATGCTGTGCAGGCCATACGTGTTCACGTAGTACGGAAAACGGCTGCTGCAACCGATGCCCGACACGAAGCAGAATTTCTCTTTCGGAATACCCAGCGTCGGGAGCACCTTTTTCATCTGGGCGAGAATCGAGTAATCGCCGCAGCGCGGGCACCAGCGGACTTCCTGGTCGCTGGCGAAGTCTTTCGATTGAAGTGTTGGAAGAGCTGGCAGATCGACGGACATGAGACAATCACCTTTTGCAGAGTTCGCAGTTGTTTGAAAAACTAGCCCAAAGCGCGAGCGAGGTTTTTGACTGGATTTGTCTAACCGTGGAATTCGTTGATCACGTTGACCAGTTCGTTCACGAGGAACGGCTTGCCTTCGATCTTGTTGTAGCCTTGAGCATCGACGAGGAACTGATTACGGAGCAACAGCCGCAACTGACCGCAGTTCAATTCCGGCACGAGCACCTTTTCGTAGCTCTTCACGATCGTGCCGAGGTTGCGCGGAAACGGGTTCATGTATTTCAGGTGCGTGTGAGCGACCGATTTTCCCGCGGCCTGAGCCTGTTGGACCGCCGTGCGGACGGCTCCGTAAGTCCCGCCCCAACTGATGACGAGCAGCTTGCCGGACGCCGGACCATCCACCGTTTGTTCGGGAATGAAATTGGCGATGTTCGCGACCTTCTGAGCTCGCGTGTTGGTCATGTGCTGATGGTTCTTCGGCGAGTAATCGATGTTGCCGGTGACATCCTTTTTTTCGAGTCCGCCGATGCGGTGTTCCAAGCCTTTTGTGCCCGGCTTGGCCCACGGGCGAGCGAGCTTTTCATTCCGCTTGTACGGCAGGTATCCGCCGTTCTCACCGTTCGCTGAGGTGATGTGCTCGATCTTCAAGCGCGGCAAGTCTTCGATCTTCGGAATTTGCCACGGCTCAGCTCCGTTGGCGATGTAGCCGTCGGAGAGGAAGATCACCGGGCACATGAACTCGGTGGCGATGCGAAACGCTTCTTGAATCATCGAGAAACAATCGCCAGGGCCACTCGCCGCGACGATCGGCAGCGGCGATTCGCCGTTGCGGCCGTACATGGCGAGCAACAAATCGGATTGTTCTGTCTTGGTCGGCAAGCCGGTGCTCGGCCCGCCGCGCTGGACATCAATGATGACCATTGGCAACTCGGTCATCATTCCCAGGCCCATCGCCTCACCCTTCAGGCAGATACCGGGACCGCTGCTGGCGGTGACCGCCAGTTCTCCCGCGAAGGCGGAACCCACACACGCAGCCATCGCGGCAATTTCGTCTTCCGCTTGAAACGTCTTCACGCCGAAGTGCTTGAACGCTGACAGGTCATGCAGAATGTCACTGGCCGGCGTGATCGGATAACCGCTGAAGACGACGGTCTTGCCAGAGAGCTTGGCCATGGTCGCCAGACCCATCGCGACCGCTTCGTTGCCGGTGATCTTGCGGTACTTGCCAGCGGGCAGTTTGGCCGGCGGAACGTGATAATGGACCGTGAAGGACTCGGTCGAGAAGCCGTAATTCATGCCGGCTCGCAGTGCCCGCAGGTTGGCTTCGACGACGTCCGGCTTCTTGGCGAACTTCGCCCGAATGTTGTCTTCGGTCGGCTTCGGATCACGGTCGTACAACCAGTAAACCAAGCCCAACGCGAAGAAATTACGGCACAGGTCCGCGGCTTTCAGCGAAAGCCCCAGACCTTCGACCGCGTCGCGGTTGAGCCGCGTCATCGGCACTTTGTGGACGCGGAACTTGGCCATCAAGGTTTCGTTGTCGAGCGGGTTGGCCTCGTACAGCGCCTTCTGCAGACCGCTCTTGTTGAACTCTTCCTCGTTGACGATCAGCGTGCCGCCACGCTTGAGATCTTCGACGTTCGTCTTGAGCGCCGCCGGATTCATCGCAACCAGCGTGTCAACGGCATCACCCGGAGTGAAGATGTCGTGATTCGAGAAGCACAATTGATAGCCGGAAACACCGAAGAGTGAACCGGCGGGAGCACGAATTTCGGCGGGGAAATCGGGGAACGTACGAACGTCATTGCCAAACATGGCCGAGGCGTTCGTCATCTGTCCTCCGGCCTGCTGCATTCCGTCGCCGGAGTCGCCGCAAAAGCGGATGACGACTGTTTCGAGGTTCTCCAGTGGCTTGCCGTTGGTGGAGGCGGGAGCATCCAGTGTGGCGGTTGACATTGCGGGTAAGACTCCTGATCTGCCGGTGAAAAACTAAAGTTGACGGTCAGCGGACGAGACGCCGAGCCAGTTGCAAATTCGCGGTGGGAAAGTCACACGGCCACGGATGATCGGCCAAACCACATCCTCGGTCGCAAATCATCCGGCCAGTGTGCGAGACGCCTGAAGTTGTCTCGACTTTCGGGGGAGTTTGTCAATTGAGTCATCCCTGCCGATCAGTCCAACTTGAAGCACGACCATTCATCGGCCAAACGGAGTGGCTGCGTTTCGCTTTTCTGACGGAACTTTTACGACTCATCGGTCTTTTTTCGACGCTGTTGCCGCTGCTTGCGAACCACTTGCATGCCATCAATCGCTTTCTTGCGTCGCCGAGCAAGCCCCTCTTTCGGAGCCGTGCGGTAGCCCGTGACTTTGCCCTGCAAGATTTCTTTTCCGTCAGCCGTCATCGGACGCGGCGGTGGAGCCGCCCGCTGGCCTCGGCCGCGAGCCGGCAATTCACGATTGCCCGCTTGCCCATATCCACGCGGGCCGCGAGCCGGACGACGTTGAGCCGAGTAGCCCCCCGCCGATCCCTGCTGCGAAGCCGCCTCGTCGGAAACATTGCGGCGACGTTGTGGCCGTTCGCCATCAGCCGGTCGAGGCGGACGTGATCCAACCGGGCGAGGTGGACGCGCGGGACGCTGATTGAACGACGACTCCGGAGTATCGTCCGTGACGAACCGGCGACGTCCTCCGCCGAAGTCATTGTCGGTGGACTCGGGCTGAGGTGCTCCTGACTCTTGATCGTTTTGATAGCGACGTGGCGGCTGATCGTCTCGATCCTGATAACGGCGTGGCGGACGCTGATTGCCATCGGCTCCCCCCTGACCACCGTATGGTGGCCGTGACGAATATCCGCGTTGCTGCGAGTCTCCACCCTGCTGATCTCCACCTTGATCCTGAGAGTATCCGCGTCGATTCCCCGGTGCGCCTTGTCCATATCCAGTTCGTCCGCGCGGCGGGCCTTGACCGTCACCGGTCGCACCTCGACTTGGGTAACGGCGCGGAGTTTGTTGAGCATCGCCTTGAGCATCATCGCGACGTGGCGGCCGGCGTTGTCCGCGCGGTGGACCGCTGATTTGCTCGCCGTCATTGCGTCGCGTGTCACGGCGTTGGCCTCCTTGAGCACCAGATCCACCTTGGGAGTATCCGCCCGGACGCGGCCGACCGGCAGGACGGCGTTCGCGAGATTCGTCTTGAATGACCTCGCCGCTGTTCGCGAGATCGAGCGCTTGCTCATCGGTCATCGCACCGAACTTCCCACGAGGCGGCCGATCGCCGTACGACGATTGCGTGCCGGATTTCGATTGGCCATAAGCCGGCTTCCCGCCACGCGGCGGCTGACCGTACGACGTCTTTCCCATCGGTGGCTTGCTGTCAATCTTTGGCTTGCTGACGAACGCGGGCTTGTCACCAAACTTTTTCTTGCGGCCGCGGCCGGCGGTGTTGTCGAGGTGCGCTCGCTGCTCGGACAAATCTTGCAGCAGCTTCAGTTCGTCGCTGGCGAGTGCCCGGTACGCTCCGGCCGGCAGATCGCCCAGGCGGATCGGGCCGAAGCCGACTCGTTTCAAACGCATGACCTTGTGGCCGACTCGCGCCATCAGCCGGCGAATCTCGCGGTTCTGGCCTTCGTTGAGCACGATCTCCAGATACGCACTGTCACCGACCGCCTTCTTCAACCGCGCCCCTTCGACATGGAATCGCCCTTCGTCGAAGTACATGCCACGCTTCAGTGACGCGAGCGTTTCGGCCGACGGGACACCCTTTACATGGCACAAGTAAAACTTGGCGACACGATACCGTGGATGCGCCATGCGGTTGGCCAACTCGCCGTCATTCGTAACCAGCAACAAGCCTTCCGACTCTTCGTCGAGCCGGCCGATCGCGAAAATTCGTTCGCGAAACTGCGGGAACAAGTCAATGACTCGCGGACGTCCCGACGGATCGTGATTCGTGCAGACGACCCCGCGCGGCTTGTTGAGCGCGAAGTACACCTTGCGCTGCAACTTGATCTTCTCACCGTCGAGTTCAATCTTCTGCGAATACGGATCGGCTCGGAACGCGACGTCGGTAATGACCTCGCCATCGACGGAGACTCGGCCAGTGGTGACGTACTCTTCGCACTTCCGCCGCGCGTCAATGCCCGCCGCCGCGAGGATCTTCGCGAGACGCTGCGGAGCAAACTTCGCCGCTCCGGAATACTGGTGCTTGGCCAATCGTTCGCCCGGTGACGGATCGTTGTCGCCGTCGAATTCGTCCGCGAAGTCGGATGAGTCTTCGAGAGCTTCCGCGTGTTCTTGCTTCTTCGACTTAGACTCGCGTTTGCGTTTCGGCTTGGCTTGGGGTTCTCCCCCAGCGTCCTCCGATTCCGTGACGATCTCGTCGGGAGCACCGTCGTAGTCAAACGCCTCAACGTCGCCATCGACAAATTCGTCGTCTGAATCATCGGACTCTTCGTAGGCGAAGTCATCCGAGGCGTCGTCGAACTTGCCGTGTTCGAGCGTCTCGGCTTCGAGTTCCTCGGCGCGTTCCAACGGCAGCGTGACTTCGAGTTCTGGATTCGGTTCTTGGATGTCATCCGACATGATCGGCCCTTTCGTGGGCGAGAAAATCACCTCACAAGGGGAGTCTTGGAAGTGGCGACAATGCTGTGCCGCGAATGCAATGTGAATGCGAAATAGGCAGGAATTCACAAAAGCGTGATGGGGGTGACCGTCGAGTTCTCCCAACCGTCGGTCTTCATCGGCCGTCTGGCCGTGGGCGGGAGTGTATCAACGCCCGTCGCGGTTGACACGGTTCCGCCCAGAATTCGGTGTGGACGCTGCCAGCGTCCGCACCGACGCAAGCGGCGTCGGCCACGGCCGGTTGGCTCAGGACAATCGCCACCGATATGCTCC
Source organism: Candidatus Kuenenia stuttgartensis (assembly GCA_945861865.1). Lineage (GTDB taxonomy): Bacteria > Planctomycetota > Planctomycetia > Planctomycetales > Planctomycetaceae > SXKJ01. Next base: position 32,021 of record CAMAWN010000004.1, read on the forward strand.
GCACCCACGTTTCATCACACCCCGTTTTGCTGCGAAGGATTCTCCCATGATTCGCCAAATCTTGACCGTCGCACTGCTTTTGCTTTTGCTCGCTGCTTTCGCCCCGTTGCCCGCCGACGACAAGAAGCCGACTGAAGCTGGCTTTGTCACACTGTTTGACGGCAAGACGCTCAACGGCTGGACCGGAGCCAAAGACGCCTACAAAGTCGAAGACGGTGCGATCGTCTGCGTCCAGGGAACGGCCGGCAATCTGCTGACCGAAAAGGAGTACGCCGACTTCGTTGTGCGTTTCGATTTCAAACTCACCGCCGGAGCCAACAACGGCTTGGGCATCCGCTGCCCAAATGTCGCGAAGGGAAACCTGCACCTCGACGGCACTGAACTGCAAATCCTCGACAACACTGCCGAGAAGTACAAAGACCTCAAGCCGTATCAGTATCACGGCTCGGTCTACGGCATCCAGCCGGCCAAGCGAGAACACCTCAAGCGGCTCGGTGAGTGGAACACTCAAGAGGTCACGCTTCAGGGCCGCAAGATCAAGATCGTGCTCAACGGCGAAACCATCGTCGACTGCGATCTGGACGAGGTTACCAAAAACGGCACGATGGACGGTGCCGAGCATCCCGGCCTGAAACGAACCACCGGCCATCTCGGCTTCTTGGGCCACGGCGATCGAGTCGACCTTCGCAACATTCGGATCAAAGACCTCATGGCGAAGAAATAGATGATCGCGAGGCAGGTTGAAAAACTGCCCCACGTCTCAGAACGGGAACTTCTCATCAATCGGAGAGTCGGCGAGTTCCGCCAGGAATCCTGCCAGCCGCTCAGTGATTCGCTCGAAGAACGCACGCCCTTTTTCGGCGGAGGCTTTGTGCGGATTGCCGGAACCGCTGTTCGTCGTCAGCAGGTGCCACGGCCGGGTGATCGAGACCCAGCCCTTGTTGACGGCGTCAAAACGGCTCTTCGCCACCATGCCGGTATCTGCGGCGATCTTGCCGGTCAACGGATTCGTCGCGACCAAGTGCGGCTTCAGGAACTGAATCAACGACGTCTCCACTTCGCCGGCGTGGTCGTCCGAGTTCTCGAATATTTTTGCCGTCAGCTCGGCAGCCATGCCCCGATACCACTCGCACAGGAACATCTTCACCGGAGTCTTGTCGGTCAGCTCTCGCAGCACCGGTTTGAAATCGTTGCCGCCATGACTGTTCAGAATGACCAACTTGAACAGCTTGTGTTTCGCCAGTGAATCGACGATGTCCGTGATCACGCGGGTCAGCGTGGACGGGTTGAGATTCATCGCCAGCGGAAACTCCATCATGTTGGTCTCGGTGCCGTAGGGCATCGTCGGCAGCAAGACCACTTTGGCTCCGCGCTGCCACGCCAGTTCGCAGGCACGCGAACCGATCGCTTCTCCCTCAAACGCATCCGTCCCGTAGGGCAGATGCAGGTTGTGCGGTTCGGTCGCCCCCATCGCCAGCACGGCGACTTGGTACGGATTCTCTTTGACGTAGCCGTAGTTGATTTCCCGAAGGATCCACGGACGGGGTGCAGGGGTCGTCATGGTGCTTTCTCCTTGGTGGCACTCTCTGGATAAATGGCCGCGTGCCGGATCGGCGTTTCCAGAACCAGCAGGCACATCGCGGTGAGGTACAACCGGCCGCCTTTGGCCGCATATTCTTCATTAGAACCAGGGGGCTTGGTGGGATGCCAGCTTCCGCCAACCTCTCCGCCACCGGTGATTTGGCCTTTGAGAATCAACTCGCTGGTGTGCTGATACCACGCCTGCCATTCCGGTCCGCCGACGTTGTGCAACGCTTGAGCTGTGTAGTACCAGCCGTAGACGTTCCGCCGGCCAGGAGCCCACGACGGTTTGTTTTCCGCGGAGAGCAAATACTTCAGCGCGTCCTGCTGCGAGGGATGCTCCTTCGGCCAACCGAGCCACTGGCGGCAGAGCAATCCCTCGGCGGTCATCGCCGGCGAAATCTTTTCGAGCGGATCGTTCGGCTGATACTTGTAGCGCGCGCCGTTTTGCTCCGAGACCGATTCCAGAAACAGTGTCGCTCGCTCGAAGTTGTCGAACGGCACGTTGATCTTGGCGATGCGCGCCGAGTGCAACGCCATCAACGCCCAGCCGGTGACGGACAAATCTCCCATCGACTCGCCCGACTGCGGCTGGTAGCGCCAGCCGCCGTCTTTCGGATGCTGCGAATCGAGTAAATACTTCACAGCTCGCTCGCACGACGACTTCAAGCTGGGATCGCCGGTCAGCGCGTATGCCTCACACATCGCGATGGTCGCTTGCGAGTGCGCATAGAACGCCGTCTGTCGGCCCAGCTCTTCGTGATCGTGATAGTCGCCGTTCGCTTTTTGCTTCGACTTGAGATACGCGACTCCTTTCGCGACCGACTTCGCGTGCAGCCCTTCGGTCGTGGTGTTTCCGTCTCCGAGCATCGCTAGCAACGCCAGCGCGGTCGCTCCGGCGTCGGTGCGGATGACTCTCTCACCGGCATCGGGATAGCCTTCGTGCAACTTCCAGTTGCCACTTTTTTCTTGCTGCCTGGCCAGCCACGCCAGTCCTCCGGCGATGCCGGTCGGAGGTTTCGTGCCGACGCCGAGACCTTGCCAAATCCCAGCCTTACCGCCGCCACCGCCGCCTCCGCCATCAGCACCACCACCCCCGGAACCACGACCGGCCAAAGCTCCGTCAACACCCACCGGTTTCGCGGCGCTGCCGCTGGCTGCATCCGCTGTCTCAGATGCATTCACGGCGGAGTCGCCGCTCGACGTGGACTTGCCACGCCCTGCCGGCAAATCGACCGGCGTAATCTTCGTGTTGATCTGAATCGGACCCTCTGGGCCAGCATCTCCGCCAGGACCAACGGTTGAGAATCCGTCGAGCACAACGTTGTTCGACCGGATGACCTGCGGCAGCGCCCAGATGGCAAACACCAGCAACAGAAATCCGTGAAGCCCGACACTTGTCAGGAACCCGGTGCGATTGCTCTTCCACCACAGTTGCAGCAAATCACTCGCGCCGAGATCCATCGGAATCGACCCGATCTCCACGGAGCCGCCCATCAAAAATCGCAGCGTCCGCACCGTGAACGACATCGGCGTCCGAGGCTCGGTTTTTTCAGCCATCTTCGCCGGACGTTTTTTTGCGGTCGAACTCGGCGATCGCTTCGGCGGCAGAGAGTTCGAATTGGACGAACTCGTTGACTCCCCTTGAGCCTCTGACGCATTCGGCTTCGACCGCTGTAACCACGCGGGCTTCTCGGGCGGCTGCGAACGTGAAGTCGGCTCAGACATGATGGCCCATCGTAATGCAACAGCCCGGCCGCTGGGGAGCGGTCGGGCTGTGAGATGCGGATCGCGCGGCGAGATCGCCACGAAAAACCAACTAGCGCGACGTCCGGAACGGACCGGCTGGCAAACCGGCGGCGTTCATCAAGTTCGGCTCGGCGAGCTGATCCCAACCGAAGCGAACCGCGGCGGGATCGGCGACCTTGTCGCTGGAAACGACAACTGCGTTGCCGTCGATCGTGGCCGTCGCTTCGACGAAGTCCCCTTCCTTGCCGGCAATCGTGAACCACGACAGCGGCTTGCCATCGCGAGCCTTCAGGCCGCCGCCGATATGATCGAACTCAATCCGAACCTTGTTTCCGTCGACCTTCATCGACTTGTACAACGGTCCGGAGTAGACCAAGTCCGATTTGCCATAGGTCTTCGCCAAGGCCCACAACGCCAGCCGTTTGCCAACGTCTTGCTTGTTCTTCGGATGAATGTCGGTCAGGTTCGTGATGTCGGTCGTGACCGCCATGCCGGTGTTCTTCATCGCCAGCACTTTGGTCTGAGCCTCCCAAATCTGCGGCAACAAAAACTGCGGATCGCTCGGCCCGTACTTGTACGGAGCGAGCTGGACATACAAGAACGGAAAGTCTCCCTGTCCCCAAACGCTGCGCCAGCCGTTGATCAGCGCGTGCATCCGTTGCTCGTAGCCCACGCCCTGACCGCGGTTCGATTCCCCCTGATACCAGATCGCTCCGCGAATCCCGAACGGCACCAAATGGTGCACCATGCCGTTGTAAAGATGCGACGGTCCGCCGGCTCCGGCCTTCGCGCCTTCCGGTTTGGCCTGCTGAGCCTTCACTTGTTCAGCGACGCCCTTCAACGACTCGACCGATTCGAACCCGGCGATCGGCGTCCACGGCTCAATCGCCGTGCCGCCCCACGACGTGTTGATCAGCCCGATCGGCACGTTCAACTCTTTTTGCAAATGCCGTCCGAAGAAGTACGCCACCGCCGAGAAGTTCGAGATCGTCTCTGGCGAACATTCCGACCAATCGCGATCGAGCACCACTTCCTGCGGCGTCACGGCCGGCGTCTTGCGGACGTGAAACAACCGAATGTTCGGATGCTTCGCGGCATCGATCTCTTCCTTCGGATTCGCCGAGGCCGCGACCGACCACTCCATGTTCGACTGCCCCGACGCGACCCACACTTCGCCGATCAGCACGTTGGTCAGCTTGATCTCGTTCTTGCCTTTGACCACGACTTCGACCGGAGCACCCCCCGCCGTCAGTTCCTTCAACTTGACCGACCACTTGCCGTCAGCCCCGGCCTTGGCGGTTGCCTTGTTGTCGCCAATCGAAACGGTCACGTCCTCGCCCGCATCGGCCGTTCCCCAAATCGGGATCGCCTGCTTCTGCTGCAAGACCATGTTGCTCGCGAGCACCTTCGGCAACTTGACGTCGGCACGAGCGAAACCGCTCGACGCCAACAAACTCGCCAACACCACACCGGCACACCAACCCATTCGACTCATGCTGTCTCCTTCACGGTTGAGAGGAATTTTGGAAAACCTTCACGGCGGTCATTCGTAAGCCCCGTCGCGCGGATCGTCAACGCACGAGCCGTTGAAGTTCCGTTCGATTGAATCGTCCGCGATCGGCGAGGCGACGCTTAACTCTTGCCGAGTCGCCACCGCAGAAACGCTTCGAGGAACTCGTCGATCCGGCCATCGAGCACCGGCTGCGGATTGCCGACACGCAGTCCAGTGCGAGCATCCTTCACGAATTGATCCGGGTTGAGGACGTAGTGCCGCACCGGTTCACCGCCGAAACCGATCTTGGTTTTCGATCCTCGCTTGGCTGCTAGTTCCGCGTCCCGCTTATCCTTCTCGATTTGAAACAGCTTGGCGATGAGCATCTTCTTGGCGGTCGATTTGTTCTTGGTCTGAGATCGTTCGTTCTGACAAGCGGCAACGACGCCTGTCGGAATGTGCGTGAGCCGCACGGCCGAGTCGGTCTTGTTGACGTGCTGGCCGCCAGCTCCGCCGGATCGATAGGTGTCGACGCGCACGTCTTTTTCCCAATCAACATCGATGTCAACATTCTCATCGACTTCGGGAGTCACATCGACGGCCGCAAACGACGTCTGCCTTCGAGCCGCCGAATCGAACGGGCTGATGCGGATCAGCCGATGCACACCGATCTCGCCCTTGAGATAGCCGTAAATGTAGCTGCCTCGAATCGCGATAGTCGCGTTACGAATCCCCGCCTCTTCCCCCGGCGAGCGATCGAGTTCCTCCACCGCAAAGCCGTGTTCTTCGGCCCAACGCAGGTACATCCGTAGAAGCATCTCGGCCCAGTCGGCCGCGTCCGTGCCTCCTTCGCCCGCTTGCAGGGTGACGTATGCCCCACACACGTCTTCCGGAGCGGACATCATCTCTTGCAGTTCGAGATCCGCGAGTCGCTGCTGAACTTGTTCGAGCAACTGCCCAAGCTCGCGCTCGCTCTCGCCGGAGTCGTCGTCTTTGGCGAACTCTATGAGCACGGACATGTCATCCGCCGCCGCACAGAGCGTGCTCAACGGCTTCGTGATGGCCGTGAGCTGTCGCCGCTCATTGACCATGCCTTGAGCTTTGTCTTGGTTGTCCCAAAATCCCGTGCCCGCCATCGCCGCATCGATTTCGTCGACACGTCGCTGTTTTCCGAGCAAGTCAAAGAGAGTCCCGCATCGTCAAGATGCGGGCCTGAACGTCATCGCATTTTTCGCGAAGCGTGTGATCCATTGGGAAAGTCCTCGCCACAGGGTTCAAAGGGCGGGAAGAGATAACGGAAGCGCGGCGTGAAAGCGATGGCTACGTCACAGCCGTCCGCCGTATTGTTGCTCGTAGTAGTTGCGGTACTCGCCCGACTTGATGCGATCGATCCAAGCGGTGTTGGCCAGATACCAGTCGATCGTCTCGCGCAGTCCGTCGCGAAAATTGTGCTGCGGTTTCCAGTCGAGTTCCGTCTCCGCCTTCGCGCAGTCAATTGCGTAACGCAGATCGTGTCCCGGCCGATCGGCGACGTACTTGATGAGCGTCTGCGGCTTGCCGAGCAGTTCCAGCAGCGTCAGCGTCAGGTCGATGTTGCGGACTTCGCTGTGTCCGCCGAAGTTGTAGACTTCGCCGACTCGGCCGCGTCGCAAAGCGGCGTCGATGCCGCGCGCATGATCAAGCACATGAATCCAATCGCGCACGTTCTCGCCGGTGCCGTAGACTGGCAGAGCTTGATCCTGCAGCGCGTTCGAGATGAACAGCGGGATCAGCTTCTCGGGAAATTGATATGGCCCGTAATTGTTCGAGCAACGCGTGATGACCGCCGGAAATCCGAACGTGTGGACGTAGCCGCGGACCAACAGATCGGCCGCCGCCTTCGATGCCGAGTACGGACTGTTCGGAGCCAACGGCGTCTCTTCGGTGAAAAAACCTTCCGCGCCGAGACTGCCGTAAACCTCATCGGTCGAGACTTGCAGATACCGCTGCACGCCGATGGCTCGGCAGGCATCCATCAGCACCTGCGTCCCGACGATGTTCGTCCGCACGAACGGGCCACTGTCGAGAATGCTACGATCGACATGACTTTCCGCCGCGAAGTTCACGACGAGGTCCGGCTGGTGAACCTTCAGCACGCGATCGACGAATTCGCGGTCGCAGATGTCGCCGTGCTCGAAGGCGTAGCGCGGATTGCTCGCGACGTCGGCGAGATTTTCCAGGTTGCCGGCGTACGTCAGCTTGTCGAGGTTGACGATCGTTTGTTCCGGATGCGTCAACAACTGCAGCCGCACAAAGTTCGCGCCAATGAATCCGCAACCGCCGGTGACCAGAAGAGTGGACATGCGCCAGAAATCCTCCATGAGAGACAACGTTGGCCGAAAGGTATCGCCGCTCCTCGCGGACGGGCAACTTCAGTCCTCAAGCTGCTTGTGACTCGTGTCCGGTGCGAACCAGATCACGATCAGTCCCACGGCGAAGCAGAGACTGGTGACTCGGCCCATCTTGGCGTAATCGCCGCCGAAGAACTCGGTCAACATGCCGGTCGCAAAGACGGTCACGGCGGTCAAGATGCGGCCGAAGTTGAAACTCACGCCGGCTCCGGTCGAGCGGACGCGCGTCGGAAACAATTCGGGCAAGCAGAGCGGCAGCCAGCCGAAATAGATGCCGCTGAAGAAGCCGACCGCTCCGACACCGCACAAAAACAGCGTTCGATCGGCTGGAGTCAAAAACCAAAACGTGAACTGAGCACACACCAGGCAAAGCAGGCTGATACAGAAGTACGTTCGACGACGCCCCAAGCCGCTCGCGATCCAACCACCCAGCAGGCTGCCGATCAACCCCGCGAACGACCGAGCCTGTTGCACGTTCGCACGCAGGTCTTTGTCGGGCGGGCTGAGCGAATCGCCCACTTCACCAGCCCACGGGACCATCCAGTTCGCACTTCCCCAACCGCCGATCAGCGGGATCGTCGCGAGTGCAATCCCGACGAGCGTGATGCGCAGCAACGGCCGACGAAAAATCTCGCCGTTGGCCGAAGTTGTCGGCGGACTGACCTCGGTGTTGCGACGAGTGGCCAGCCAGCGAGGTGACTCCGGGACAAACAACAACGCGAAGATGCCCAGAGCCAGCGGAATTGCTCCGACGACCGGCAGCCAACGCCACGCGAGGAACGAGCCATCCACGCCGACATGCCAGCCGCTCGGCAACAAGTCGACCGGGATCGACGCCCACAGCGACCACTTCGCGACGAGCGACATCTTCGCAGCCAACGTCGAGACCAGGAAGATGCCAATGTTCGCCGACGTCCCGATCACTCCTGCGGCGACCACTCGCGAGAGATTCGACCACGCCTCCGAAACCAACGCCACGCCGTTCGGCCACATGCCGCCGACCCCCGTGCAGGCCAGATACCACAACACAAGCAACTGCCACGGCGACTGCGACAACGACGCCGCACCGGCCATCACCGAGTACGTGAGGATGCTCCACGCCATCGCCTTGGACCGGCCGAAACGATCCCCAAGCCGACCGAAGATCAATCCACCGCTCGCCGCGCCAAACAGAAACGCACAGGTCAGCCACGCGAACCAACGGGAGACGATCGTCTTCATCCCCTCCCATTCCAACTTCTCGCTCGCCGACATCTTGGAACTGACCGAGTTCTTTTTCGGCACCAGCTTGTTCAATGCCTGATAGCGAGCGACGTCGAGCGATCCCGTCCGCCCCAACAGATCCACCGCCGCCGGCTGCATCGCCAACGACGAGATCGACAAATGAAATCCCGCACAGAACCAGCCGAGAAACGCGCAGATCAAAACGACATAGCGGCCAGTTGAAGACAATTCGGGAGCAGCCTCGAAGTCATTCGTCATGCGGAGTCCCTTCGTCGTTCGAGCTTCGCCTCTCATCAACAGCAATCGTCAGTCAGCCGTCCAGTGACTTCCGCAGATGTTCGATGTCGCTCTTGAGCGTGCGACTAAACGCCGCCACGTCGGAACTGTGCATCACCAGATTGCCGCCAGCTTTCGACCACTCGATTTCTTTTTCGACGTTCAACCAAAAATGAATGCCGGCTCCGACGCCGTGTTCGCGAGCGATGCGGAAAATCTTTCGCACCGCTTCGTCGAAGCGCGGGTGATCGTATTGCTCCGGGATGCCGAGGTTGCACGACAGATCGTGCGGCCCGATCAGGACCGAGTCCAAACCCGGAACCGAACAAATCTCGTGCAAGTTTTCGATCGCCGGCACGCTCTCGATGTTGGCGATCAAAATTTTGTCGCCGTTTCGCTTCTCCAAGTAGTCGCGTAGTTCCGGTTCGAGCGTGTTCGGATCGCGCAAAGCTTCTTGCAAGCGTCGCCCTTTGAGCGGCCGGTACTTCACCGCTCCGACCAGCCCACGGACTTGCTCGGCCGTTTCGAGGTACGGCCCGATGATCCCGCCCGCTCCGGCATCGAGCGCCTTGCACGCCTCAAACGGATCATTGCAAGGAATCCGCACGACCGGCGGCAAACCCGACGCGGAATACGTCTGACAAATCCACGACAGCGTCTCGCGGCCGATCGGCGTGTGCTCGGTGTCGATGAAGACGAAGTCGATCCCCGTCTGCTTGACGAAGTTCGGCCACAGCGGCGAGGTGCTGACCATCGCCGACGAATACACACGCTTGCCTGAGTGCAGAGCCTGAATGATTTCGCGTCCGGTCATTTGAGATTCCTTTGGAGTGCGGTGTGTCAGCACCGCTTTGGATTCTTCTCTCTCCGCGAGCTTTGCGCCTCTGCGTGAAAAGCATTCTCACGCAGAGGCGCAAAGCTCGCAGAGAAACAAAATGCGATGCTGACACACCGCACGCCAGATTCACTTCACCTCGACCGGCTTTCCGGTTCGACACGATTCGAGTGCTGCGGCGACCGTTGCGTAAATCGCTTGGCTGGCGCGGGCGTCCAAAATCGTGCCGCCGTTTGTATCAATCGCCTGAGCAAAGTTTTCGGCCAGCAGGAAATCGTTGTCGTTGGCGACGCGCCGCTGACGGAATTCCTTTTGCGGCTGGCCACGATAGTAGACGCCAACCTCCGGCCGCGCCTCGCTCACGACCAGCGCGCCGTCACTGCCGAGCACATGCAGTTTGATTTCGCCACCGCTGGGATGACACGCCGCGCCGATGCGGCCAATCGCCAATGTGGCGATCAAACCGCCGTCGAGTTCCAGCGTCACACTCGCCAAATCCTCGACGCCGTTGTCCACATGGACTTGCTGAAAATGGCTCGCCGAGCGAGCGAACACTCGCCGCACGTCGCGGCCCGTCAGCATTCGCAGATAGCCGAGCGGATAAATCCCCTCGACCGCCAACTCACCCATCGGTTCGACTCCAAGTCCGCCGTCCGAACCATCGACATGTGCCGCGATCAGATGCGATTGCCAGTGGATTGGCGGATAGCCCGATTGCCGGCTCCCCTTCGGCGGCCCCGCGTCTTTCGCGAAATAGAAATCGAGATGCACGGCTTGCGGCTGGCCGATCGCGCCCGCTTCGATTTGTTCTCGCGTCTGCTGGACAGCGGGAATGAAATTGCGGTTCCACATCAGGAATTTCACACCACTCCGTTCGATCGCCTCAACCAGCCGATCGGCTTCGCTGCGTCGCGTCGATAGCGGCTTGTCCTGAATGACGTGAACTCCGAGCGCCGCCGCGCGGATGCTCAAGTCGCAATGCCGCTCAGCTTCGGGGCTGACGATCGCCACGTCGACGTTGAACTCGCGCAAGGCTCGTTCGATGTCGCGGACGTACGGAATCTTGAATGAGTCGGCGAGTTGCTGATTCCGCTCGTGTGCCCAATCGGGAACCTGTGGGTCATCGGTCACGACGACCAACTCGAATCGCGGATGCGACGCGACTCCGCGAGCGACGTAATCGTGTTTGACCGCGCTGAGCACCGCGCACCGAAATATTTTTCCAGAGGACAGGCACTCTTGTTCGCCATTTTTGTCCGCGATCAAGACGGCCGAAGGCGCTCGTCCGACGGTGCGCATCACCGTTCGCACGAGTTCCGCGACGTTCAAAACGTTCTGCCAATCGGCCACGCACGACGCGACATCGTGACCGGCTTGCAGCGAATCGATCCGTTCCTGAACCGCAGCGTTGTGTCGCCGTCCGGTCTCTTCCGCTCGCACGGCTTGAGCCTGTCCGCCGCGAAACACGAGCTGCATGTTTTGATGGTCGTCGTCGTACGCCGCTCCGGCTGACCCGATCACCGACAATGACTGATAGCCATCCCCGTTCGGCAACTGACTCGAAAAATCAATCAACGCCATCGCTCCGCCAGGGAAGCCGAGATGCAGTTGAATGGACTTGCCAGAAGAATCGCTCTGCTCAACGGCATGAATGGCATCCGGCAACTTGCCGACCAGCCACAGCACCAGATCGAGGTCTCGCAGCAATCCGGTCGGCAGGCCGCCATCATCGTGGGACAGGTTCGGCTCCCAGCGATGCACTCGCACGAGTCCGACGTCTCCGAGCTTTCCCGCGTCGAGCTGCTGCCGAATGAGCTGTCGCGACGGCAGAAAGCGATCCGGATTGACGACGACCACTTGCGGTTCGTTGCTCGTGTTGTTGATCGTCACGCGAATCATGAGGCCGGCTCCTGTGACACCTCAGGCGATCTCGGCTCCATCCTTCGCAATCTCAGCCGGGATGCAAGCCATCGAGACGAGCTTGTCGCCGCCCTCCAAGCGGATGATGCGGACGCCTTGCGTGTTGCGGCCGATGACGCTGATGTCGCCGGCTCGCAGGCGTTGAATCTTGCCGCTGGCGGTGACCATCAGAACTTCGTCGGCGTCGGTGACAGCGACGATGTCCACGGCTTTGCCATTGCGAGCGGTCGCCTTGATGTCGCGGACTCCTTTGCCGCCTCGGCCTTGCAAGCGGTATTGGGCACCGCTCTTCACGGACTCTTCGGCGTCGTCGGATTCGGCTGTGGGAGCCGTGTCTTCGGACTCGGCGGGGGCGAGGGTGTCGGCAGCACCTTCGGCGACGAGCGTGTCACCGTTCTCGGTCCCTTCGGCTTCACCGATGCCGAACGGCGTCCGTTTGCCGTAGCCGTTTTCGCAAACGGTCAGCAGTGATTTGTCCGGATCGGCGATGACCATGCCGATGACGAAATCCCCTTTGCTCAAGCGAATGCCGCGAACGCCCTGAGTGGCTCGGCCCATGCTGCGGGCGTCGGATTCGGCGAAGCGGATCGACATGCCGTTCGCGGTGGCGAGCAGCACGCTCTCACCCTTCGTCACGAGCTGCACATCGACCACGACGTCATCATCGACCAACGAGATGGCGATGAGGCCGCCCTTTTTCACGCGGCCGTATTCTTCCAGCGGTGTCTTCTTCACGGTGCCGTTGCGTGTCGCGATCATCAAGCCGCGATCGTCGAATGCGCGGACGGCAACGCAATTACAAACCTTTTCACCTTCGCTCAGTGTCAGCAGATTGACGAGTGCCCGGCCCTTCGCCGTGCGGGTGCCGAGCGGCAGGTCATAGACTTTCGACCAATAGACTTTGCCCTTGTCGGTGAAGAACAGCAGCCAGTCGTGCGTGCTGGCGACGAACAGGTTTTGGATCGGGTCGTCGTCTTCGGTCTTGGCTCCGATGACTCCCTTGCCGCCGCGGTTCTGAGCTTCGTACTCGGTGAGCTGCGTGCGCTTCACATAGCCGCGTTGCGAGATGACAACCGTCATCTGCTCTTCGGTGATGAGGTCGTCGCGGTTGACGTCTTCGGCTTCACCTTCTTCGATGGCCGTGCGGCGTTTGTCGCCGTACTTCGCTTTCATGTCGAGCATGTCTTGCCGCACGGCGGCGCGAATGTTCGCTTCGTCGGAGAGCAACGTCAGGTAGCCGGTGATATCGGCCAATAGCTTGCCGAACTCTTCCACCAGCTTGTCCCGCTCGAGATTCGCCAGCGAGCCAAGCTGCATCGAGACGATCGCTTCCGATTGATTCGGCGACAACGAGTAGGTCGCCTTCACGCCGTTGTCGTCTTGGAACAATTGGAAGCCGCTCTCGCCGAGTGCTCGCGCGATGAGCTCGCTGGGCACGGCGATTTGTTGCAGACGGACTTTGGCTTCGGCGCGGCTGGGAGACTGGCGGATCGTGCGGATGACTTCGTCGATGTCGATCTGGGCGATCATCAGCCCTTCGACCGTGTGCTTGCGTTTGCGAGCTTCGCTCAGCAGGAACTCAGTGCGGCGGCGGATGACATCGACGCGGTGCAGGATGAACTCCTGCAACATTTCTTTGACCGAGAGCACCTTCGGCCGGTTGCCGACGAGCGCGAGCAGAATCACGCTGACCGTCTGCTGCAACGGAGAAAACTGGAAGAGTTGATTGAGCACGACCTCCTTGTCGGCGTCGCGCTTCAATTGAATGTGAATCTGCACCTGCCACGGTTTGTCGTTGCGGTCGGTGTAGTCGGTGACCTTGGCGATCCCCTTGATGCGTTCTTCTTTGACCAGTTCTTCGAGCTTGCTGCGAATGCGGTCGCGTGTGTCCTGGTATGGAATCTCGGTGATGACGATGACGTCGGCGTTCTTCTCGGTCTCGAAGTGCGTGCGTGCTCGCAGCGTGAGAGTGCTGCGGCCGGTGGCGAACCCTTGAATGATCCCGGCTCGACCGCAGATGACTCCGCCCGTGGGGAAGTCGGGACCGTGCATGACTTCCAGAATCTGACCGAGGTTCGCGTTCGGGTTGTCGATCAGCAGCACCGTCGCGTCGCAGACCTCGCCGAGATTGTGCGGCGGGATGCTGGTCGCCATGCCGACCGCGATGCCGTTGGAGCCGTTGACCAGCAGGTTCGGAAACTTCGCCGGCAGAACGACCGGCTCCATGTTGCGTTGATCGTAGGTCGGAATGAAATCGACCGTGTCGCGATCGAGATCGTGCAACATGTCGGCAGCGGGGCCAGCCAGACGCGCTTCGGTGTAACGCATGGCAGCCGGAGGCATCCCGGCCAGCGAGCCGAAGTTCCCCTGCTTGTCGACCAGCGTCTCGCGCATGTTCCAGTTCTGGGCCATGCGAACCAGCGTCGGATAGACCGAGCCTTCACCATGCGGGTGATAGTTACCGCTCGTGTCGCCGCAGATCTTCGCGCATTTGATGCGCCCGGAATTCGGACCCAGGTTGAGATCGTTCATCGCGACCAGAATGCGTCGCTGCGAAGGCTTCAGGCCGTCGCGCACGTCGGGGAGCGCGCGGCTGATGATGACGCTCATCGCGTACGTCAGATAGCTGTTGCGAATCTCGTCCTCGATCGCGAGCGGGACGATGTTGCCTGTGAAGGCTGGAGGGAGGTTTTCGTTGCCGGCACCTGTCTCCGGTGGCTGTTCTTCGTGACCGTCGGCCAACTGGGCTACTCCTGTCCAAGATCCGCGAAATCGACTGTCCGAACCGGCCTTCATGGCCTTCGGAACACACCAGACAGACGGCCTCAAAACTCAGAGTTTCAAGGCCTGCGAATGGTAGTGAGATCGTCCTCGCCGAACAACGAACGGCGCGTCGTTCTGGCACGGCAAAAGGCGCGATTGCAAGCGACTCGCGGAATCGGCCTTCCGGCGAGTTTTCGCAACTCAGGACCGCATCTTCGCGGGCGCGGAGACGCACCGGTGATTCCGGATGCGGCACTCCATTCGGCTCGGAGTCAGGGAGCTCGCTTCTATTCCGACAGATGGCATTTGGACTGCACGCGGATGGAACTGCCGGGGACTGCTGGAACTCGATCGGGCGTCCTGCGAGCATGGCTCAGGACCGAGTTTCGTCTTTCACGACGACGTTCGATCACGTCCAATGGGAATGGCGGCAGCGAGCGATTGGCCCATGGTTTCAAGGCTTCTGCGACAACGCCAGGATTCTGAAAGCGATCTTCGGGTCTCTTTTCCAGCATCGTGTGAATGATGTCGGCCAAGGGAGTCGGCAGATCGTGACGGTGCTGGTGAATCGGCCGCGGTTCGGCCGTTTGGTGCATGAGCAGTTTTTGAACGGTCGTCCGCGCCACAAACGGCAGTCGCCCGGCGAGCAGGGCATAGAACACGCAGCCTAGGCTGTAGATGTCGGCTCGCGTATCGACCACGCGACAGTCGACCGCTTGTTCCGGAGCCATGTAATCCACGGTGCCGACTTGGATCTCGCGCGATTTCCGAGCGTCGTCCTCGTCGCCGTCCCACAGGCACAGGCCCAAGTCCATGATTTTTAGTGTGCCGTCGGTGGCCACAAAGAGATTCCTGGGCTTGATATCGCGATGCACCAACCCGTGCAGTCGAGCATGCTCCAGGCCAAGCGCCGCTTGCATCATGTAGTCGGCTGCTTGAGGCCACGACCGCTTGCCGAAACGCTCCATGACGCTCCAAATTCGCAGGCACTCTGAAGCATCCGCCCTCGCTCACGCTTCGAGTGACATTGTGAGTGCGTTGATTGAGGTGGCACCCGAGCGACATGCGTTGTCCTCTTTTGACAACGTCTTCACGCAGTTGCGACGCGCGAACTGCGCGGAACAACGGGACGTTCAGCACGCCGCACCAGCGAGTGATTGTTCGAGAACAATCACTCGCTGGTGCGGCGTGCTGGGTGCATTCCCATCGCGAAGAGAGCCAACTACAGTACGCTCGCGTTCGAGATCGCTCGTTTGACGTTTGACGTTTGAAGGACAAGGGAATGCAGTGGCTGGAGGAGCATTGGCTGCTCGTGCTACCGATGGTCTTGGGAACTTTCGCGGTGGCCCGGTTGATGCCGAAAGGTGAGCCACGCTCGTCGCTGGTCGCTCGGCTCGTGGGATTGGCGGCGATCGGAATCGTCGGCGGAACGCTGTTGCAACCGACCGGAGCCGCACTGAACGATGTCCTCTTTTTTCTCTTCGCCGGCGTCGCGGTGCTCGCCGCGATTCTCATGATTACCCACCGGAACCCCGCCTATTCGGCCCTGTGGTTTGCGGTCGTGACACTCGCAGTTTGCGGGCTGTTCCTGCTGCAATCGGCCCCGTTTTTGGCGTCGGCAACGGTCATCGTCTACGCCGGAGCAATCATCGTCACGTTTCTGTTCGTGCTGATGCTGGCCCAACAAGCCGGGACCACGAACTACGATCAAAACTCCCGGCAACCTGGTGTCGCGACCTTCACCGGCTTCGTTTTACTGGGAGCGTTGCTGTTCGTCCTGCTGCCGTCGAAAGAGCAAGCCACCACTGGCCCCGTGACTGGATTCGTCTCGCTCGCGCCCAAAGTCATCCTGGCGGCCCAATCCCCGCCGGATCAATCCAGCACCCCGCAGTCCACCAGCGCGACGACGGCGGAAAACTTCGGCACCATGCGCGGACTCGGTCGGTCATTGTTCGGCGATTACCTGTTCGCGGTCGAACTGGCCGGCACGCTGCTGCTGGTCGCGTCCATCGGAGCCATCGTGATCGCTCCCAAGCGATCCAGCGGAAAGTTGTAGAAAGCGGTTCTATGGTCGTCCTGACGAATTATCTGATCGTCGGCAGCATCCTGTTTGTGCTGGGAGCCATCGGGTTTCTGACTCGACGCAATTTGATCACGCTGATGTTGTCGGCGGAGATGATGCTGCACGGCGTGTCGCTGAACCTCGTCGCGTTCTCGAATTTTCATCAGAACATGCAGGGGCAAGCCTTCACCGCCTTCATTTTGACGGTCGCCGCTTGCGAGGCCGGCATCGCGCTGGCGTTGATCCTCACGCTCTACAAGCGGTCGAAATCGCTCGATGTGAATCTCTGGAGCCAACTGGGCGAAGCCGATATCGAATCGCCGCACGAGGAAGAACCGGCCGTGCCGACGGCTCAGCCGGCTCAAGTGTTCCCGCAACTCACGCCGACGGGACGATCGCCACAGTTTCAGAAGGAGACCGCGAACCGTGTCTGAACTCACGCCGGCATTGCTCTGGTTGATTCCCGGAGCACCGCTGATCGCGAGCGTGTTCATCGCCTGCTTCGGCAAGGCGCTGTTACGCGGGCGGAGCCATGTCCCTTGCGTCGCCGCCTTGGCAGTCTCGACGGCTTGCGCTGGCTTGATGATGCTGACCTTTCTCGCGATGCCGGCCAGCCTCAAACAGGACACGAGCCTGTTGAGCCGAATCCAAATCGACGATCTGCAGGCTGCCGCTGAGCAGCATGAACCCAAACTTCTCGCGACGACTCCAGGCTATGACTGGTCGGTCACGGACAGCCTGCGAGTTCGCGTTGATCTGCAAGTCGATTCGATGACGGCCTTGATGCTCTGCACGATCACGTTCGTCTCGCTGCTGGTGTCGATTTACGCCAGCGGCTACATGCACGGCGATCCGGGCTATCCGAGATTCTTCGCGGCGTTCGCGCTGTTCGTGTTTTCGATGTGCATGTTGGTGCTGGCGGACAACTACTTGACGATGTTTGTCTTTTGGGAAGGGGTCGGATTATGCAGCTATTTGCTGATCGGCTTCTGGTTCCAAAAACCGAGCGCCGCTGCCGCTGCTCGCAAAGCGTTCGTCGTGAACCGCATCGGCGACTTCGGTTTCCTCATGGGCATCTTTCTGATTTGGAAAACCTTTGGTACGGTCAAGTTCTCCGAAGTCTTTGAACTTGTCCCACAAGTCGCGGCCACAAATCCCGAAGTCTTCACCACGATCTGCCTGCTGCTGTTCCTCGGAGCGATGGGCAAGTCCGCTCAGTTTCCGCTGCACGTCTGGCTGCCCGACGCGATGGAAGGCCCGACTCCCGTCTCGGCACTCATTCACGCGGCGACGATGGTCACGGCCGGCGTCTACATGGTCGCTCGCAGCACTCCGCTGTTCGTGATGTCTCCATCGGCTCAGATGGTCGTTTCCGGAATTGGAGCGATCACGGCGTTGCTCGCCGCGCTCATCGCACTCACGCAGTACGATCTCAAGCGAGTGCTCGCGTATTCGACAGTCAGCCAACTCGGCTACATGTTCATGGCTCTGGGAGCGGCCTGCGTCAGCCCCGAACTGACGACCTTCGCCGTCACCGCCGCGATGTTTCATCTCTTCACGCACGCCTTTTTCAAAGCGCTGCTGTTCCTGGGAGCCGGCAGCGTGATGCACTCGATGGGAGACGTGATCGACATGCGTCGCTTCAGCGGCCTGCGGCATGTGATGCCGCACACGCGACTGACGTTCTTGATCGGCTCGCTGGCATTGGCCGGCTGTCCGTTGCTGGCAGGCTTCTGGAGCAAAGACGAAATCCTGGTCGCCCTGTTCGAGGGAACGAAGGCCGGCAATCACGAGACATTCTTCACGGTGATCCTGGGTGTCGCCATTGTGACCGCATTCCTGACGGCGTTCTATTCCTTCCGAGCCTACAACATGACGTTCCTCGGCGAGGAACGCTTCCCGGAAGAGGCGCATCATCCGCACGAATCCTCACCGACGATGACGCTGCCGTTGTTCGTCCTCGCGGGATTCTCGGTGGTCATTGGCTTGTTTCTCGGCCCGACTGGGGTTTATGCCCGGCAGTTGGCCCAATCATCGTCGCTCACAGAGCACGGCGTTCATCCTCACAGCGTTCCCTTGATGGCACTCAGCGCCGCGATCTTTGCCGCCGGTTATGGACTCGCGCGGTGGATGTACGTGAAAGCTCCCGGTGTGCCGGCCAAGCTGGAGTCGGGCCTCAAGCCGCTGCATCGCTTGTCGCTCAACAAGTTTTTCCTGGATGAACTTTTCACATACCTGCTGGTCGTCCCGGTCAAGGTGCTCTCGCTGATTTGCACGCTGTTCGACAAATACCTGATCGACGGTCTGCTGGACTTCGTGGGTTCGATCCCCTCCACGATCGGCCGCATCGTGCGCCCGATGCAAAACGGACTCGTGTCCAACTACGCCTGGGTGATGCTGCTGGGGGTGGTGCTGTTCCTGATTCAGATGTTGCGGGCCTTCGCCGGCTGACCGGCAATCTCAAATTCCAAATCTCAAATTTCAGATTTCCAAAATGCTGCTCCTGTCCATCATCCTGCTGCCATTGCTCGCCGCCGTGTTGCTGGCCTTATTGGGTGGCGGTCGGCCGCTCGCTCGCTGGGTCGCGCTGCTGACGGCAATCGGTACGCTGCTAATCTCATTGGGAATCGCTGCGAATTTGAGTTCGATCCGCGAGCACAAGTCGATCGCCGGAAACGAACCGGCTGTCAACGGCCCGATCCAGCCGAAGCTCGAGTGGCGGCGGACGTGGATGACACTGGGAAGTTTGACACGGCAAGAGCAAGTCCAAATGGACCCCGCCGCTGTGGAAGTCGATGCCACCGACACATCGACTCCCCCAGCAAACGATCCGCCGCCTCCAGAGTGGCGAACGGTGACGTCTCCCATTCGCTTGGAGTTCTACCTCGGAGCCGACGGCATCAGTGTGCTGATGCTGGCGCTGACGGCGATCCTCACCGTCTCTGCGGTGTTGATCTCCTGGGAGGCGATTCAAAACCGCGCGACCGAGTTTTACATCTGCCTGCTGGTACTCGAAGCCGGAATGCTGGGGGCCTTCGTCGCCTTCGACCTGATCCTCTTCTACGTCTTCTTCGAGTTCACACTGATCCCGCTGTTCTTCCTGGTCGGCATTTGGGGCGGAGTGCAGCGGCAGTTCGCGGCGTATCGCTTTTTCATCTACACGCTCGCCGGCAGCGTGATCACGCTGGTCGGCTTGGTCGCGCTGGTCCTGAAAGTCCTGCAAGAGGGACTGACGGCGACGCCGTTCTCGATTCCCGATATTGCCGCCGCGCTGCAAGCTCATCCGCTGCCGGAGTCGTGGCAGATTGGCTTGCTGCTCGCGCTCAGTGCGGGCTTCGTCATCAAAGTGCCGCTGTTCCCGTTTCACACCTGGCTGCCGTTGGCTCACACGGAAGCGCCGACCGCGGGCAGCGTGCTCTTGGCCGGCGTCTTGTTGAAGCTCGGAGTGTACGGCTTCCTGCGGATCTGTTTGCCGCTCCTGCCCGATGCCGTCCAAGGATTCGGAGTGCCGGTCTTCGCGACGATGGCCGTCATCGGCATCGTCTACGGAGCCTTGGGTGCGCTGGCTCAAAGCGACATCAAAAAGCTAGTCGCGTACAGCTCGGTCAGTCACCTCGGCTTTTGCATGTTGGGGATGTTCGCATTGAACTCCGAAGGGATCACCGGAGCCGTGCTGCAGATGGTCAATCACGGCCTCTCGACCGGAGCGTTGTTCCTGCTGGTCGGCATGGTCTACGACCGCTACCACACACGCGAGCTGAGCGAACTCGGCGGCTTGGCGACTCGGCTGCCGCTGTTGTCGGTTTGCATGGTTTTCATCTGCCTCGCGAGCGCGGGGTTGCCGGGTTTGAACGGCTTCGTGGGCGAACTACTCTCGCTGATCGGCATGTTCAAAGCGAATCCGATCTACTCGGCGATCGGCGCAACGGGTGTGGTGCTCGGCGCGTGGTACTTGCTCGACATGCTCCGCCGTGGATTCTTCGGACCACTCAAGGAACCCGCCTCGACGCACGGCCCGATCCTCGACATCAACATGCGCGAGTTGCTCTCGGTCGCTCCGCTGATGGCACTCTGCTTGTGGATCGGCGTTTATCCGAAGCCGGTGCTCGACATCATCGAAGACGACGTGCGCGGCGTCGTGAATCTGTATCGGACAACCACGCCGGTCAAAGAAGTCCACGTCGGTCACAACGACCGCTAATGTTTTGAGGAGAGTTGCTCGTGTTTGGACACCTCACCAGCGCCGTCAGCCAGGTTCTGCCAGAGATTATTCTGCTGGCAGCGGCGTGCGTGAACTTGGCCGTGGGGCCGTTCCTGATTGGCGACTCCGGCCAAGCCGCGAGCGGCGTCCGTCACCGCTGGGGTGTGTGGTCGCTGCTGGCGATGCTGATCGCCGGTTGGTGCTCGCTCATGCCGACGCCGGTCATTGAGGCGACGGAACTGGCTCCCTTCCAAGTGGACGCGCTGGTCTGGTTCGTGCGACTCGTCACGCTCGCGGCCGGCACGGTACTCGTGCTCACGAACTGGAACCAAACCAGCGACAACGACGCGGCGGAATCGCACGCCTGTCTGCTGTTTATCCTCGCAGGAGCGAATTTGATCGCGCTGGCCAACGACCTCGTCGTTCTGTTTCTGGCGTTGGAGTTGGTCAGCATCCCGACCTATCTGTTCCTGTACGTCGCCCGCCGAGACCGTTCCGGCCAGGAAGCGACGCTGAAGTATTTTCTGATGAGCGTTTTCTCCTCCGCGCTGGTGCTGTACGGATTCAGCTTCTTGTACGGAGTGGCCGGCACAACGAACCTGACCGCGCTGCATCACGTTTTCAAGAATTACGAATTCAGCGCCATGCCCGCCATGCTGCTCGTCAGCATTGTGACGATCGTCTCCGGCTTGGCGTTCCGCATCACGGCGGTCCCGTTTCACTTCTACGCCCCCGATGTCTTTCAAGGAACCGCGACATCGGCCGCCGCGCTGTTGAGCTTCATCCCCAAAGTCGCCGGCTTCATCGCGCTCATCCGCATCCTGGGTCAACCGAGCGTCGAAGCCGCAACTCACTTGGGCTACTGGAGCCTCGCCGCCAAGAGCGGCGACGTATTATTCCTGCTGGCGATCGCAACGATGTTCGTCGGCAACTTGCTCGCGCTGCTGCAAAAGAACGTGCGCCGACTGCTGGCCTATTCGAGTATCGCTCACGCCGGGTACATGCTGGTCGGTCTGAGCGTCGCCGTCAGCGTGCCGCAGATCAACGACGATGCGACCGCCGCCTCAGCCGGTTCCATCGGTGGCCTCCCCGCGCTACTGTTCTATCTCGGAGTCTATGGCATCACGACACTCGGTGTGTTCGCGCTGATCGCCAGCCTCTCGCTTCCCGAACGCCCGCTCGAAACCAGCGACGACCTCGCTGGCCTGAGCAAGACGCATCCCGCCGGAGCGTTCCTCGCCGCCGTCCTGCTCTTCGGTCTGACGGGCCTGCCCCCCACCGCCGGCTTCCTCGGCAAGCTGACGCTGTTCCTCTCCGCCTGGAATCACGGCACAGACCTCGGCCGCCGCTTAGCAATCTGCCTCGCGATCAACGCTGCCATCGCCGCGTGGTACTACCTCCGCCTGATCGGCGTGATGTACCTGCAACCCAGCCGCGACGACACACGACGTACGACGGGAGTGCCCGCCTTCGTCGGTGTCTCGCTATGTGCGGTCGCCAGCATCGCGCTGTTCTTCGCCCCCGATTGGCTGTGGCAAGCTTTGCAACGGGTCGGCGGCTGAACTCCTTCGTTGAGGTTGCCTCGGACTGCCGATCGTCTGTGGTTCATGCAACCGTACGAAACTAATGCGACGATTCAGTCGGGCGGAATACTCACGCTCGACAATCTGCCATTTGGCGATGGGCAGGCGGTCCATGTTCACGTCGAACCTGTTGAATCATCGGCGGTGCCACCCTGTTGTTGATCCGCAAGCTTGGTGTCTCTCTAGGCCGTGTTGACATTCACGCGAGCAGGATCATGGCTGCGGCCAAGTGGAGAAAGGCGAGGAAGTTGCGAGCGGTTTTGTCAACGCGAACGCCATCCTTGGGGTGACGAACACCGCGACGATCACCGCCACCGGCACGATCCTGTTGGGAAACAACGTTACCGACTCGGTCAACTTCGGCGTCAACTGTTTCCGCGACGTGAGAATTCTCGGCGAATTGGAATTGCCAACAGACCGCGCTGAACGTCAGGTTGTACGGTTTGTTTCAAGGCAGCCTCGGCCCTTTTGCTGCCTGTGTGACTCAGCTCATTCTGACCACAAAGGCTGCAAGATACGAAGAGTATCGTGGCTGTTGGCAGAACTGTCATCCGGGACGTCGTACACAGCCGAAAACTGATCATCTCAATCCTGCCAGGAATCTCGAAAATGCCTGTGTCAATTTGGAACCATCGGGTTTGGGAATCGTTGCTCGCTGGAGTGTTGGGACCGCGGCGGCTGCGGCGACCCAAACGCTCGTGGCATTGCGCTGAGAATGCGGCAGTTTCTGCCGAGACACTCGAATCTCGGGAGTTGCTCGTCGTTCCTCCGCCGCTGCTAATCGTCGAGTTTGAGGCAGGTATTTTGACGCTGACGGGAACGGAGGATTCCGATGAGACGGTGATCGTCAAAACGGGACTCGCCTACTCGGACGTTTTCCTCAATGGCCAATTTCATTCGCGTGAACCATTCGCCCAGCAGGACACTCTGACGACCATCGTCTTCGATGGACTAACCGGCACGGACTCGCTGACGTTCATCGGCCAGACACCGGCCATCACCGTGCAACTGACCGACGTTGAACAACTGCAGTTGAACTGCCGCGACGCCGTCGTGGAATCCAGCGCGGCCGTCGCGTTTGCCGCCTCATCAGTGAACGGTCCCTTGGACGTGACCACGACGGACGGAGACGTCACACAGACGGGGCGACTCTCGGTGTCGGGCACCGTCACCATTTCGGCGGCGGACGGGGCGGCCAATATCATCCTGACTTTCCCCAGCAATTTGTTCGGAACGCTGATCCTGACCGGAGCCGACGTCAGCATCCATGAAGCCGCATCCACCGAACTGGGACCATCGACCATCGGCAACCTCACCGTCAAATCGGGGTCCACAATCACCGACACGGGAACGCTGACGGTGGCGGGCGACCTGACCCTGACCGCGAATCGCAACGTCATCACACTCGACGATCCGGCCTCGACGTTCGACGGAACGATGCATCTGAAAGGGACCAAAATCGCCGTGACGAACGATGCCGACACCGACCTGGGCACGATCACTGCCACCGGCACGTTCACCCTGATCTCCTCCGGGGCCATCACGCATGATGAGGCCTTCAAGCTCACTCTGAGCGGTTTGGCGACCATGACCGCTGGCGGAGACACCCCCGACATTACGCTGAACGGAACCAACAACAACTTCGCATCGCTGTCACTGTTTGGTCGTGATGTCACCGTCTCGGAAGCGAGCGCGACCGACCTGTTCACGACCGACGCCACGAATTTGACCGTGATCTCGAACGGAACGATTTCCGATTCCGGCAGACTGACGGTGTCCGAAGCAACCTCACTGATCGCCGCCGGTCGTCCAATCACATTGGATCATCCGGACTCGAAGTTCGAGGGAGTCGTGACTCTCAGCGGGACGAACCTCGACTTAGTCAATCACACGGCGACCATTCTCGGAACGGTGGTCGCGTCTGGACGCTGGAATCTGACTTCCGCCGGTGACGTGACTCAATCGGCGGCGACTACAACGGTCGTCGGTCGCGTGACCATCGTCGCCGCGGATCAAGACATCATGCTGGGCACCGGCAGCCGGTTTGGGTCGATTTCCGTGTTCGGCAAGGACGTCATCCTCGACGAAGCGAACGCGACCAACTTGTTCACGTCCACGATTGCCGGTGATTTCACACTGACCTCGGCGGGAGCCGTGACGGACAGCGGTGATCTCCACATTTCCGGGACGACCACGATCGACGCGGGAAATCACGCGATCACACTGGATTCCAATGGCTCCCACTTCGACGGGACCGTTTCGTCGATCGGCACGAATGTCACGCTCAAAAACGGAACCGCCACGGACCTGGGAACAATCATCGCCACCAGCAATCTGCGGGTCACTTCTGGCGGAGACGTGACTCAGTCAGGCACCGTGCGAGTCACCGGACGCGCGACATTCATCGCCACCGAACAGAACATCACGCTGGAAGATTCCGACAACAAGTTCGGAGTGATTTCGCTCTTCGGTCAGGACATCACCGTCAGAGAATTGGATTCGACGAACCTCTACACCTCGGCGGCTACGGGATCATTCAATCTCCGGTCGGGCGGCAGCATCACGGACAGCGGGCCGCTGACCGTCCTGGATGGCCTCACCACGTTGATTGCTGCGGAGAGTTCACCGAATAACATCACTCTCGATTCCACGGCGACCGCTTTCGGTGGATCAGTCATCTTGATCGGTCTGAATATCTCGCTCCGTTGCAATTCGTCGTTGGATCTGGGATTCGTGGAAGCGTCAGGCACGCTGACGATCATCGGACGAGGGGACATCACCGATAGTAATCCCACGGATGTACTCACCCCGGTCTTGGACGCGGCGGGAACTGTCTTCATCCGCGCCACGGGATTGCTCACGCTCGACGAGGATCGAGCCTTCACGGCCGCCAGCGTGACACTGGTTGGCGATGCGGGAACAAGTGTCTGACCGGCAAACGTCCGCGGCGCGTTGGCGGCGGGCTTGCAGGTTTGCAACTCGCGACGGAAGACGGCAAGCTGCTCACCAATATGTGGGCAGGCCGAACACCTGCCCCATGCGGAGGACACCTCATGAAGCTGGGCATCGTGACGTACATGTGGGGCGCGGATTGGGACTTGCCCACGCTCATCAAAAACTGCGAGGCGACTGGTTTTGAAGGGATTGAGCTTCGCAGCACACACAAGCACGGCGTTGAGCCATCGCTGTCGAAAGAACAGCGGGCGGAGGTTCGCAAGCGGTTCGCGGACTCGAAGGTGACCTGCGTCGGCCCCGGTTCGGCGTGCGAATACCACAGCGTCGATCATGGCGTGCTGCAGCGAAACATCGACCTGACCAAAGAGTTTGTCTTGCTCTCGAAAGACATCGGCGGCAGCGGCGTGAAGGTCCGGCCCAACGGCTTTAACAAGGGCGAGGACGAAAAGAAAACCATCGAACGGATGGGCCTCGCGCTGCGCGAGTGCGGGCAGTTCGCCGCAGATCACGGCCAAGAGATTCGCGTCGAAGTCCACGGCAATGGAACTCAAAAGCCGACCGTCATGCGCGACATTCTGAAGGTCGCCGATCATCCGCAGGTTGTCGCCTGCTGGAATTCCAATCCTGGTGAAACGGTGAACGGCTCGCTCAAGCAGAGTTTCGATCTGCTCAAGGACAAGCTCGGATCGACGACGCATATCCACGATCTTTACGACCCGGACTACCCGTACCGCGAACTGTTCTCGCTTTTGAAGAGCGTCGGCTACAAAGGCTGGTGCCTCTCCGAAAGTCCGGCCACGACCGACACCGTCCGCGTCATGCGGTACTACCGGGCACTGTTTGATGAGTTGACGAAGTAGTCACACCAGCACGACGCGCGAGCGAGTGGTCCCGACGCACACCACTCGCTGGCGCGTCGTGCTGGAGGCGGCATCAAGATCGCGTCCGGCGTCGCCATGTTCGACAGAACGTGGGTCCCCAACCACCATCACACGTCGAGGACATGACATGACTCGTGCTTCGCTGTATTTGGGAATCGCGTTTCTGCTGACGTTGCGTGGCTCCGCTCGCGCCGCGGACGATCCGACGAAGCCGGTGGACTACGAATGGGTGAAGATCACGCTGAACGCCGCGTTCGCTCCGCGCGACGGTGCGGGAGCGTTGTCTTTTCAAGGCAAGATGTGGTTCATCGGCGGCTGGAATCCGGGAGCGGCGACGCGCAGCTTCTTTCCGCGGATCTGCAACAACGAAGTCTGGAGTTCGCGCGACGGAGCCGAATGGCTGCTCGAAAAGCCGAACACGTTCAAAGACCGTTCGTTCGATGCGAAGGCCGATTGGGAAGGCCGGCACACGGCGGGCTATGCCGTCTATCACGACAAGCTGTGGATTCTCGGCGGCGACTGCAACCAGGGAAATTATCAGCCGGACGTGTGGAACTCGGCGGACGGCAAGAATTGGAAGCTGATCAACCCGGCGACTCCGTGGGGTCAACGAGCGTTGCATTACACCGTCGTCCATGCCGACAAGATCTGGGTCATCGGAGGGCAGACGATGCCCGCCTTCGCCAAGGCCGAGGAACTTTTTTATCGCGACGTCTGGACGACACAGGACGGAGTGAATTGGCAGCAGGTCCAGCCTAAAGAACCGTACTGGCCGCAGCGTGGCATGATCGGCGGCAGCGCGGTTCATCAGGGCCGGATTTGGATTCTCGGCGGCGGGACGTACGACACGCCCAAGATTCCGACGCGGCAGTATTTCAATGACATCTGGAGTTCCGCCGACGGAGTCACCTGGAAAAAACATCTCGACGCCGCTCCGTGGGCCGCGCGGCAGTATCACGATGTCGCCGCCTGGGACGATCGCCTGTGGGTGCTCGAAGGCTACGCGAAGGCGAACCGCAACGACGCCTGGTACTCGGCCGACGGCGAGCACTGGTTCGAGGTGCCGAACACTCCGTGGAAGCCGCGTCACGCCGCCAGCGTGTTCGTCCACAACGGCTCGCTGTGGATGGTCGCCGGCAACAACATGGAATCCGACGTCTGGCGGCTGCGCCGGAAGTAGTCCTTCCGCGTTCGGCATGCTCTGTTCGCACGGCCCAGCGACGAACCACAAATCGTCGTGCCCTGACCGGCGGTGGGAACAACGTCATCGCGAGGGATCTCTTCACCACGAAGAGGCTGCACACCACTCAGGGCTTTGCGTCGCCCGGCTGCGTCGCTGGCCGCTCGATGACCGGCTGCTGCGAGGCGGCGACGCCGACCAGCGGCAACGGTTCCGCCTTCGGCGGCGGGCCGGGAATGTAACCCTGATCGAGCGGCGTCCCGTCGTCGCTCTGCCGCAGCAGGAAGTAAATCACGGTCGTCGCGGACCAGAAGTAACTCCCGAGCACCGCCAATTGAAGCACCTTCAAGAAGTCTGCCCAGACATCGAATGAGGTCACGCCCCGAACTCCAACGCTCCACTCTGCAAGTTGAAAGGTCATTCCGAAAAGCCAATCGGTGAAATAGGCCGTCAGCAAGCCGACTCCAAATGCGACAGCCACCAGGAACAGGAATTCCCACAGACGATTCACCACATAACCGAAGGCTCGACTCAGCCCATCGAAGCCATCACTCCCCTCGACGCTAATGGCGGCCACCATCAGCGGCCAACTGGCCAGGATCAGCAACAGCAGCAACGCCATCGCCAAACTGGCCAGCGTCGGCAGCCAGCCCATGACGAGCAATACGCCCCCCTGCCCTTCGGCATACCAAGCGTCCGCTCGCCCCACGATCCAGCCCGCCGCCGATAAGGCGAATGCCCCCAACAATGGCAACAGCGGCGCATAGAGATAACTCTGCCACAGACGGCTCGTGAATCGCACGGCATGCAATGGGGACACCGATTCGTCGCGAGCAAATCGCACGGCGTGCATCCGCACCATCGCTCCGCCGAAGATTCCCCAAACGAGCCAACTCCAGAGCAAGTCAGTCCAATGAGTCGCCACTGTGGACCAACTGCTGGCGGACCAACTGCTGGCCGTTGCTTGAGACGGCCTGAAGAACAACTCGGCTCCCGGACGACCCGTGGAAATCCACGGCCAAGCCAGCGACCAGCGATTGATGCCACCCTGCGGGTTCAAATCGAATCGGTGCGAGTCCAGCGACTTCGTGTTCAGAACGTCCAAAAATGTCGGACTTGCCCCGTCTCTCGCATGAAACGGCAGCCGATGAATCGCCAATTGTCCCACCGAAAACACGGCGACGGCAGCCAAAGCCAACAGCAACACCCGAATCCGCAATGCCAACTGAGCGGCCCGCAACAAATGCAGCCACGGCAGCACGCTGTGCCAGCGGATGCTGTCCACTGTGATGTGCTTGTCGGTCATCATCGCCTCCTGCGAACGGCGGTTGAAAAGTGGCGAATGATAGCTCGTGAGTTCTGGCTGCCAAATGAGGACTCGAAAGAACCACGCAAGATTCGTGCGTGTTTCTTTGTGCCTTTGTGCCTTCGTGGTCAATTCAACCGGTTTCGACGCGGGCAACCTGCACCGAGCGCGTCGTCATTCGTCGTTCTTCGCCCTATACTCCGTCGCGTTTGAACACCCAAGCCCCACGGAGTCGCCTCATGGATTTGCTCAGCACGTTGCCTGGTTCGTTGATGGAAGGATTCTTTCCCGCAGGTTGGGACTTGAAGAAAATTGATGCCTGCGTCGACGCCAACCCGGCAAACATCACGGTTCGGCAGAAGTCCTGGCACCGCCTGTTTGAGCCGATCCCGTGCGTGAGCGTCGCCGACTTCGACATGATGCTGGGCCACGAAATCGCCATGACGATCAAGAAAGCTCGCGACGCCAACGAAGAGGCGTTGCTCATTCTGCCGGTCGGCCCGATGGGCATGTATCGCTGGGCCGTCTACTTTCTGACCGAGTGGAATGTGTCGTGCAGCCACGTTTACGGCTTCAACATGGATGAGTGGTCCGACGCCGCCGGAAACACGCTGCCGCCAGAAAATCCCGGATCATTCCAATTCTCGATGGAGAAAGCGTTTTACGGCCCGCTCGGCAAACTGACGCCGCCGAAAAGTCAGCGGTACTTTGCCACCAAGAAAATGCTGCCGACCTACGCCGCCCGCATCAAAGAACTTCGAGCGAACGGAGCCAAGCTGACGGTCATCTTCGGCATCGGCCGCGTCTGTCACATCGCGTTCTGGGAACCGCAATTCGCCTCCGAATTCGCGGCCGAGAATGAATGGAAGAAGCAGACTCATCGCCTCGGCGCGAAGCTGCATCCGCTGACCGTCGAGCAAAACGCGCTCACCAGTTTCAAGAGCCGCACGACGCTGGTTCCGGCATACGCCAACACCATCGGCCCCGGCCTGTTCCTCGGAGCCGACAAGGTCATCGGCGGTGCGGACGGCTCGTTCGGACGAGGCATGATGTGGCAAGGACTCAGCCTGTGGATGACGCTGCGTCATGCTCCGACATCTTGGATTCCATCGACGTACATGCCGACGCAACCCGGCCGACTGTTCTTCCTCAAGGAACTCGCCGGCCCGCTCGTCCCTGACTGCAATTGAGCCTTGGGAGTGCAAGCACTTCGCAAATCGAGGGGCAGGTTTTAATCTGCCCGGACATCTCAGGGCGGGACGACCGGAGGATTCATGGCATCATCACGAAACTACTCGCCGTACCAAGACAAAATCATCAAGCGGTTTTATGACAATCGCGACCAGATCGACCAAACGCGGCTGAGCGATCTCGCCGCCGAGCTGTACCTCGCCGAAGGCAAGAAGCGCGAACGTCTCTGGAAGCAAGCGGGCGAAGTCATGGAACGGCTCGGCGTGCCGCAGTCGCGACTCGATCACGTCCTGAAATCCGCCGACCCCGCCATCCTGGCCGCGGTCGTCCAAGACGTACTCAACGGCCACATCAAGCCGCCACCGAAGAAGAAGCCGGGTGACCAAACCAAGCCGGTGAAATAGTCGGACAGGGTCGTGATCGCTTGAATGGTCGCGAAAGGAATCGAGCGCATGAACTCCGACCCTAGCCAACCTGAAGCCTTCGTGGCTGATGCGCTTGAACGGGAGATCGCGCGGCATGAATCCGGTCAGTTTGAGGCACTGGGGTGCGAGTACGACACGGTCGAGTGCGAGATACTCCCCTTCCATGCAGGTGCCGAACAGACGCTCGGCCTCGCTTTTCGGTTTTGGGATAGCTGGGTGGATTCTTCCAATCATGAATGGCAGTACTACCCCGGCATTAAAAAAGATGACTGGCCTCGCTTAGCGTCGGTCGTCATCGCGGCCCTACGCGCACATCAGCTACCGAACGATCCGGTCGTGCTGGCATCATTCGGCGCTCAGCCGCCCTCTCGACTTTGGATGTTCTTCAGGCGACTGTTTGGCGCGACCTAACAACGCGGTGCAGCGGACTCGCTACGCTCACCGCTTAGCTGGATATCATTCGGCTCTGAAGTTCGACTGCTCTCGTACGATTTCCACAACAGCGCTGGCGGCTGGCGGCTGGGCGAGAGCGAGAACATTTTGGCGGAGTCGGTCCCGCAACGAAGGATTGCTCAAAAGTTGGACGAGAGAGGCTCGCAAAGAGTCGGCAGCGGGCGAGGTCGGTTCGGCTACGAGGGCGGCGGAGTGGTCGGCGAACAGGCGGGCGTTGAGTCGCTGGTGGTCGTGAGCCGAGGTCGGGAGCGGAACCAGGAGAGCCGGCAGGCCCGCGCACGCGAGTTCGGCCAGCGTGGTGGCTCCCGCTCGCGAGACGACGCAGGTGGCGCGGCAGTACTGCTCGGCCATGTCGCGAAAGAAGGGTTGCACGTCGGCCGCCAGCGATAACTCGGCATAACGCTGACGAATGGCGTCGAGATCAGTCGCTCCGGTTTGATGCACGATTCGCCAACCAGCGAGTTCGGCTCGCAGAGTCGCGAGAGCATCGAGCACAGCGGCGTTGAGCGATGCCGCGCCTTGGCTCCCGCCGAGGATCAACAATGTGGGCGTTTCCAAACTAGCCCGAAGCGCGAGCGAGGGATTGTCGCTCTCATCATGACCACTCGCTGGCGCGTCGTGCTGGTGTGAGCCGAACGCTGAGTCGGCCAGCGCTGCGATCTCGGCTCGGATCGGATTGCCGGTCACGATCGTCTTCACGCCGCGAGGTAATCCGTTCGCGGCTTGTCGCCACGGCAAGCAAACGACCTCCGCGAAGCGACTCAACCAGCGAGTCGCTTTGCCGGGCACGACGTTCTGTTCCAACAGCACGATTGGCACACCGGCCCGCCACGCGGCCAGCACCGGAGGAACGCTCGCGAAGCCACCCAGTCCCACGACCACGCTCGGCTGTTCGTGAGCCATGATTGCACGAGCCTGCCGGTATGCTCGCCCGTTGTTGAGCAGCGATGAGCCGATGCGCGTCGGACTTAGTGACGGCGAGACCGACGGCAACGCGACATGCTCGAACCCCGCACTGCCGATGATGTCCTGCTCGATCGGCTTCTGCGATCCGACGAACAGCACGCGTGCATCCGGTTCGCGAGCGAGCAACTCGCGCGCGACCGCGATGCCGGGAAATAAGTGCCCGCCAGTACCGCCACCAGCAAAGATCACGCTCCGTCGTGTCGAGGCATTCGTCATATTGAGATCGGGAAGTTACGCTGCCATCGTGTCCGTGGGGCAGGTTTTCAACTTGCCCGGCCCATGACAATTTGTGTGCTCGACTTCGCCAAGTCGCGCCAGCATTGAGGTTCACGGGCAGGTTAAAAACCTGCCCCACGATGACAACCGAGGTGCCTCATGGCAAGCTGCATGAAACTCTGGCTCGTCGCGTCGTTGCTGTTGTGGTCGAGCATGTCGCTCGCCGCCGATGCCGCGCGGCCGAACATTCTTTTTATCGTCGCGGACGACCAAGCCGAGTGGGCGATGAGTTGTTCGGGGCATCCTGAGGCGAAGACTCCAAACCTGGACCGGATTGCTCGCGAAGGAGTGCGGCTGACGAATTGCTTCACGCCGACGCCGGTTTGCAGCCCGTCGCGAGTCGCGATCCTCACCAGCCGCTACGGCACTGAGGTTGGGATTCTCGATTGGCTCAATCCCAACAAAGAGCCGGAACGGGGACTCGATCCGAAGACTCCCGCATGGCCGAAGCTGCTGGCCGAGGCCGGCTATCGCACGGGGTTGGTTGGCAAATGGCATCTCGGCCTGAAGGACGAGTTCCATCCGTCGGTCTTCGGCTATCAGCACTTCATGGGTTTTCGTGGAGGTGGCAATAGTCCTCGCAACCCCGACCTGGAGATCGACGGCAAAGTCGCCAAGGTCGATGGCTTCATCGTCGATCTGTTGACAGACGATGCTCTGAGGTTCTTGCAGCGCGAGCCGGGCCGACCGTTCGCGCTCTCGCTGCACTTCCGCGAGCCACATGCGCCGTATGCTCCGGCTCCAGAGAGCGAGCGACTCGCGTTCGCGGAGCTTGATCCGCAAGTGCCGAATCCGAATTTCCCGAAACTCGATCTCGCGCGAGTGAAGAAGTTGACTCGCGAGTATCTCGCCAGTGTTGCTGCCGTCGATCGCAATGTCGGCCGAGTGCTCGACGAGTTGGATCGGCTCAAACTGGCCGACAACACGCTGGTGATCTTTACGAGCGACCACGGCTACAACATCGGGCATCACGGAATTCTGCACAAAGGGAACGCTGCGTGGATTCTGACCGAGAACCCGCCCGGCACGATAAACGTCCCAGCCGCTCAGCGGCCGAACATGTTCGACACATCGCTGCGAGTTCCCGCCCTCATCCGCTGGCCGAAGTCGATCCCGGCAGGGAAAATCGTCCGCCACACGGTCACGCATCTCGATTGGTTCCCGACTCTGTTGGAGGCGACCGGCATCGCTCTGCCCGCCGGAGCAACGATTCGTGGACGCAGCGTCCTCGATCTGCTGCGCGGGGTGGGGACTTTCGACCGCTCCGACGACCTCTACACGGAGTTCAGCGTGCAGCACACGATGCGGGCCGACATGCGCAGCTATCGCACGTCCGAATGGAAGTTGAAACTCGATTTTCTGAATGCCGATCGAGACGAACTCTACGACCTCCGGAACGATCTCGGTGAGACAATAAACCTCGCAACTTCCGACCGACCGGAAGCCAAGGCCGCGTTCGCGAACCTGTCGAAGCTCATTCGGCAGCAGATGACAGAACTCGGCGATCCTGTCGGCAAGTCGCAGGGCGACTGATCGCAGGAAACGGCACCCATTCCCGGTCTTGCAAGTCGGTGGCTGGTCAATATACTCCCGCCTCCCAAAGCGAACCGCTAGACAGCCTTCCGTCTCAAAAAGGGTGTGAACGTCATGAGTCGCATGTGCGAAATCTGCAAACGAACCGCTGGCCGAGGCAACTCCAAGATCGAACGCGGGAAGGCCAAATACCTCGGTGGCAACGGCCGCAAAACGACCGGCATCACCAAACGGCATTACTTCATCAATCTCCAAACCGTGCATATCGAAAAGCCAGAAGGCGGAGCCACGACTTCTCGCGTTTGCACCAAGTGCATCCGTAGCGGTGTCGTTCGCAAGAGCGTCAAGCGAAAGCCGTTCACTCTGGCTGAGAACAACTAATCGGCGAGTTTGCCATATCGAAATTTCCCAAACCCGGTTCCTCGCGGAGCCGGGTTTTTGTGTTGGAGTAGGTCAGGATTTCTAGCCTGACCCGAACGCTTCGCACAGCGTCGATTCCGGATCGAGTCAGTACTGGAGCAACCACATGGCCGAACCGCTCACGAAAGAGACCGTCAAGAAAGTTGCGCACCTCGCGCGACTGAAACTGTCCGACGCGGAACTCGACCTCTTCACGACTCAGCTCAGTCAGGTGCTTGGCTATGTCGAGTTGCTCAACGAACTCGACACGTCTGCCGTCGAGCCGATGGCGCACGTGGCCGACATCGCCAACGTCTTCCGCGATGACGAAGTGCGACCGTCACTGCCGCGAGCCGCCGCACTGTCGAACGCTCCGAAGACGGATGGAGAATACTTCGTCGTCCCGCAGATTTTGGAAGAGGGGTGACGCGATGCCCGTGCTCTCGACTTCTGCCATCGCATTGATTGACCGTTTGAATCGCGGCGACGTGACCTCTTTCGAGCTGACCGACGCGTCGCTGAACGCCATTGCCTCGCAGGACTCAAACATCCGCGCGTTCCTGTCGGTCAATGCCGATGCCGCTCTTGCTCAGGCGAAGGCGATTGACGAGAGACGCAAGGCCGGTCAAACAGTCGGCAAGCTCGCCGGACTGCCGATCGCAGTCAAAGACAATATGTGTACGCTCGGCGTGAAGACGACGTGCGCCAGCCGCATCCTCGAAAACTTCGTCCCGCCGTATGACGCGAGTGTCGTCGAGAAACTCAGAGCGGCCGACGCGGTGCTGGTCGGAAAAACGAATCTTGACGAATTCGCGATGGGTTCTTCGACGGAGAACTCGGCGTTTCAAGTGACTCGCAATCCGTGGAATTTGGAGCACACCGTCGGCGGATCGAGCGGCGGTTCGGCAGCGGCGGTGTCCGCGCGGATGGTGCCGCTGTCGCTCGGTTCGGATACGGGCGGATCGATTCGTCAGCCGGCGGGCTTCTGCGGGGTCGTCGGGATGAAGCCGACGTATGGCCGAGTTTCGCGGTACGGGTTGGTCGCATACGCGAGTTCGCTCGATCAGATCGGCCCATTCGCGACCGACGTCGCCAGTGCGGCGTTGTTGTTGGAAGTCATCTCCGGTCACGACGGCCGCGACTCGACCAGCGTGGATCGGCCGGTGCCGGAATATTCGCAAACCGTTGAGCAACCGCTGACGGGACTGCGCGTTGGCATCGCTCGCGAGCACTTCGTCGAGGGACTCGACCGCGAAGTCCAAGCGGCGATCAAGCAGTCACTCGACGTGTATCGGTCGCTCGGAGCGCATATCGTTGAGCTGTCGTTGCCGCACTCGAAGTACGCGATTGCGACGTACTACTTGATCGCGGCCTCGGAAGCATCGAGCAATCTGGCTCGGTTCGACGGCGTGCATTACGGGCATCGCGCGGCGAAGTTCGACAACCTGATCGACATGTACTCGGCCAGCCGCGGCGAGGGTTTTGGTCCGGAAGTGAAACGCCGCATCATGCTCGGCACCTATGCACTCTCGGCCGGATATTACGACGCCTATTACCTGAAGGCGTTGAAAGCCCGCCGCCTGATCCGCCGCGACTTCGACGCCGCGTTCGAGCGTTGCGACGTCCTCGCCTCCCCGATCGCCTCGACCCCCGCATTCCGGCTGGGCGAGTTGGTCAACGACCCGCTGGCGATGTACCTCTCGGACATCTACACGATCAGCGCGAACCTCGCCGGCATCCCCGGCCTGTCGCTCCCCTGCGGTTTCAGCTCGACGGGCCTGCCGGTCGGCCTGCAACTCCTCGCCGCGCCATTCGAGGAAGAAAAACTCCTCCGCGCCGCCCGCATGTTTGAACGAGCGACCGATTGGCACATGAAGAGTCCGAATTGAAGCTATGCGAGACGCTGTTGCCGGAAGACTTCGCCTAGGCAGTACGGACATTCAAAAACATGGAGTCAGGAGTTAGGCATCTCGACGGCGTGAAGTTCGCTTTCGGGGCCGCTGCGAGTTTGAGCGGTTGCCGATAGGCTCCTCGTAATTGCTGTGTCGCGCGACAATCATTGCTGGAGTCATCATGGTGAAGCCCCTGTTCGGCTCGTTGTTGGTGTTGGCTGTTGCAAGTTCGTTTCTTCGCGACGTGTGTGCCGCCGACTGGCAGCCGAAGCAGGCTCCGGTGATGACGCGTTGGGCGAAAGATGTTTCCCCTGAGAATGTGCATCCGGAATATCCTCGGCCGCAGATGGTGCGGGAGAAGTGGGTCAATCTGAATGGGCTGTGGGATTACGCGATCACGGACGGAAAACTGACGAGCTTCGCGGATGCGACGGAGCGCGGGAAGATCTTGGTCCCATTCCCGATCGAGTCGGCCTTGTCGGGGGTGATGAAGCGTGTGCCGGACAACGGGCTGCTGTTGTATCGGCGAACGTTCGTCACGCCGGAGATGCCGCAGGAGGGCCGGTTGCTGCTGCACTTCGGAGCCGTCGATTGGGAGACGGTTGTCTCGGTCAACGGCCAGAAAGTCGGCGAACATCGTGGCGGCTACGACCCGTTCACGTTCGACATCACCGACGCGTTGAAGCCGAACGGCGAGCAAGAACTCGTTGTCGCCGTCAGCGATCCGACCGACGGTTCGTTTCAACCGCGCGGCAAACAAGTCCGCAAACCACACGGCATCTGGTACACGCCGACGACCGGCATCTGGCAAACCGTGTGGCTGGAGTCGGTGCCGAAGACGTACATCCGAGCCCTCAAGATTGAGCCTGATCTTGAGGTGTCTGAGGCCAACATCGAAATCGATTTCGGCGGCCCGCGGGGAGCATCGACGATGGTCGTTGCCAACGTCTATGCCGGCGAGAAGCTCATCCATTCCCTGACGTCAAGCGAGTTTGGCGGCACGATTTCGATCCCCAAACCTCACCTCTGGTCGCCCGATGATCCATTCTTGTATTCGTTGAAGCTGACATTGGCTGATCCCGATCCGACGAAGACCAAAGCTGCTCGACTGGCGGACGGTGACACAATCACGAGCTACTTCGCCATGCGGTCAATCGCTCTCGGCAAGGACGAGCACGGCGTCCAACGGCTGATGCTCAACAACAAGCCGGTGTTTCAGTACGGGCCGCTGGATCAAGGGTTTTGGCCGGATGGGTTGTACACGGCTCCGACGGATGAGGCTCTGCGGTACGACATTGAGATGACCAAGAAGCTGGGCTTCAACATGATTCGCAAGCATGTGAAGGTCGAGCCGGATCGCTGGTACTACCACTGCGACAAGCTGGGGATGCTCGTCTGGCAGGACATGCCCAGCGGCGACAAGCACGCGGCGTGGGATCCGTTCGGCAAGCACGACAACACCGAGACGACTCGCTCGCCGGAGTCGTCCGACAATTTCAACCGCGAGTGGAAAGCGATCATCGACTCGCTGCGGAATCATCCCAGCATCGTGATGTGGGTGCCGTTCAACGAAGGCTGGGGGCAGGCCAACACGGTCGCGGTGACGAAGTGGACCAAAGAGTACGATCCAACTCGGCTAGTGAACTGTGCGTCGGGGGGGAACGACTTCCCGGTCGGCGACGTGATCGACGTGCATCGCTACCCCGGCCCGTTCGCTCCGAAACCGACCAGCGACCGAGCGGCAGTGCTCGGCGAATTCGGCGGCCTCGGCCTGCCGCTCGAAGGACATACCTGGCAAGGCAAAGACAACTGGGGCTATCGCTCGTTCACAAAGAACGACGAGTTGCAACGTGCGTACGTCGGACTGCTCGGCGCGCTGCGGCCGATGATCGCTCAGGGAGTCAGCGCGGCCGTGTACACGCAGACGACCGACGTCGAAATCGAGGTCAACGGCCTGATGACCTACGACCGAGCGATCCTGAAAATGGATGCCGACATGATCGGCAAAGCCGCTCGCAAGCTGTACCTGCCGCCGCCGCCGCGCGTGACGACGCTTGTGCCGACGTCCGAAGAAACTGCTCAGCGATGGCGGATCACCACCGATCGACCCGCAGAGGGCTGGCAGAAGCCAGACTTCGACGATTCCCGCTGGACATCACGCCCCGGCGGCTTCGGCGAACCGAGCACGCCCGGCAGTGTCGTGAAGACCGAATGGAAAACGAACGACATCTGGCTCCGCCGCGAGTTCGATCTGAAAGCCCGAGGGATCACGCTCAACTCACTTCACGAACTCGCGCTGCGAATCCATCACGACGAGGACACCGAAGTCTTCCTCAACGGCGAACTGATCGCAAAGACGACTGGTTACACGACGCAGTACGTCGAAGTGCCGCTCGACGAGGCCGCTCGCAAGCTGCTGAAGTCCGGCACGAACACGCTCGCCGTCCACTGCCAGCAAACCGGCGGCGGGCAGTACATCGACGCGGGATTGGTTGATGTGCAGGAAGTCACGAAGTGAGTTGGAGCGGGTTGCCGAGTTAAAGAAGGCTAGAAACGCAGATTGCGCGAATGATCGCAAAGGGTCATGGCATTCACTCTGCTTGAATCTGCGCAATCTGTGTTTTCCGTTTTTACTCAGCCGACTGCATCCGCCGCCGCGCAGGCGAACTCGAAGCGCACGGAGACTTGTCCGCCGACCGAAACTTTGGCGGTCAGAAAGAAGGCGTTCGACATCCGTTCGGTCAGTTCGACTTCGATGTCGAGCGTCTCGCCCGGGCGGACCATGCGGCGGAAGCGGACGTCGTTGATCCGCGTGGCGACCGGAACTTTGCCCGCTTCCATCTTCGAGGTCTTGGTGATCAACACCGCTCCGGCCTGCATCGCCGCTTCGAGTTGCAGCACGCCGGGAAAGACCGGGAAGCTCGGATAGTGGCCGGTGAAGACCGGCAGATCGGGTGACAATGTCTTGCGAGCGTGAATCCGCGTCTCGGTCAGTTCGACGATTTCGTCGAGCCACAAAAACGGATCGCGGTGCGGAATGAGTTGCTGGATTTCGTCGCGAGTCATGCCGACAGTCTATTTCCACACCGCTTCAAGTTGCACGCGATAGCCGTCAGCTTCAGCTCCGCTGGTCAGGCGCAGCGTGCGGACGGAGCGGACGAGTTGCAGCAGCGTCGTCACGTCGGATTGCGCTTGGTCGGACGATTTGCCTTCCTGCGCGACCGAGCGAGCTTCGAGCAGGCTCCGATTGGTTTCGAGAATTTCGGCCAGCGATTCGCCAGTCAACTCGACGAGGAAATCGTTGCGTGTCAGCTTGGCGGTCGCGGTCGTCGTCTGCGGTGATGAGTACGCATCGATCAGGTGCTTGCACAGATCGATCGACGAGGCCATCACGAACTTGTCGCGGACGCGAGCCGCCGCCGGCATGAAGTTGAAGACGATCGGCAGGCGATCTCCCTTGGGCGTTTGCCCGTACTTGCCGAACTGGATCTGCACGTTTTTGTAACTCTCGGACGAGAGCACCCACGGCTGGCGGCCTTGCTTGCCAGCTTCGAGGTTCGAAATCATCGCGACCGTCTGGAACAGCAGGTTCAGCGTCTGCTCGGCCTCTTCCGGCTTGGCCAAATCCCAGACGAGCGCGAAGCCTGGCAGTTGCAGACCCGGCTTGCCGTTCAAGTGCGCGTAGTTTTGCGGCGCGGCGAGAAACGTCAGGTTGCGACCGAACGTCGGCAGAATGTCGGTCGCGTAGTCCTTGCCCGGCAGCAGATTGGCGAGGCCCGCTTCGAACTTGTCGAACTCCGGCAGCACTTGCGATTGCAGCAGTTCCTCGCGGCGCTTGTACCAGCCAGCGAAATCGCGATGCAGAATCAGGCCACCGATGAGTCCGGGCACGTTGGGCAGCGATCCGACGTCCGGCTTGCCGGCGGCGGCGAACAGCGGAGCGTACTTTTCGCCAATCGATTCAGGTTTACCGGCGACTGAGTTCTTGATGACCAATCTCTGGCCATCAAGATCGATGGTCGTGCCCACAAACGGACTGTGGTTGGCGAGTTCGTACATTCCGCCGAACAGCAGCGACGCGCCGGGATTGTCCAACTTCTCGGGCCCGAACCGTCCGCTCATCGCTTTCGTCAAGACCTCCAGATTCACGTAGGCTCGTACCAAGTGCTGCACGCCGAGTTGCTTGACCATCGCCGTGTACGCCGCATCGTCAGCCAGCGACTTCGCGCCGTCTGATGTCGCTCCTGCACGCAACGTGAGCGTGCGATTCATCAAATCGCTCGTGCTGGCCGCAACGATCCAGTCCTCACGTTCGGCCACGAACACTTGCCCGCCGATGCTGCGGATCGTCACGTTGCCCGGTCCGACCGATTGGCTGATTTGCTCTTCGATCAGGGTCAGCAGCGGAGCGACTCGCTCACGGATGTGGTCCAAGGCTTTGACATCTTTGACCTGCACGGCAATGACCGCGTCCGGCTGTTGACGTCCTTCGTGTGGGTACAAGGCAATAGAAACTTTGCCGCCGAACGCGGTCTTGGCCAGCGTCCACAGGTCCATGCCCAACTGATTCTCGATCATTTTCCGGCCGGCGTCGGCCTTGCGTCCCTGGGGCGAGGCGTAAAACGCCTGCACCTGCGGATTCGACGGCAGGCTCGCGACCAACGGCGAGTTCTGGAGCTTCTCGATCCACGGCTCCAACCCGGAGACTTCCGCAAAGAAGATCGCTCCGCTGGGGGTGGACTTGGCGAGATCGGCATCAGCCGCCGCGACATTGCGGAGCATTCCCAACGTGGCCACACAACAAACGATCAACAGCAAAAAGCGGCGACGCGAGGAATGGGCGAGGCGAAGCATGGGAGTCTCCAGTCGTGGGGCAGGTCTGGGCACGGCCACCGTACTGGCGGCTCGGCCGCTTGGTTTCAGAACCTCGCGCGGCGTTGTGACAGGTACGTCAATGGAGCATTGCCGAAAGTCATCGACGTGTCGAGGCGGCGACCGTCGGCACGCATCGAGAAATGCTCTTTTCAGTACTGACCGAAGAGATCGTTGACCGGTCCGAGATGACCGCCTCGCGTGGCGCAGACTATCGACCATCGATACGGTGCTGCCCATTGGCAAAGAATCTGTTGCCTGCTTGACGATTAAAGATCACTACGATACCAAGTCATCAAGCGAACGACATCGTCATGCGAACAAAACGCCATTCTCGCGAACAAAACGATGTGTGTGTCCGAAGCGGCATTACGCTACTGGAGTTGTTGGTCGTAATCGGCATTGTCGCGATATTGCTCGCATTGCTGGTCCCGGCAGGGCAATTGCACATGAAGTCACGAACTGAAGAGGACTTGCAGGAGATAGTCCTCGTCGCTGGCGGCGATGAGTCGTTTGTTTTTGACACCGATTTTGTGGGTGAGGTTGTTTTTGAGCAGGCTCAGTCCGGCTCGGCGGAGCAGGCTGAAGTTG
>CAMAWN010000005.1 GCA_945861865.1 Candidatus Kuenenia stuttgartensis
GGTGGTGGTGGTGGTGGGGGCGGCGGCGGTGGTCAACAGGGTCAGCAACAAGGTGGTCTGATTCCGATCCCGCCGTTCGGCTCGCTGCGGTCGAGTCAGCAACAGGGTCAACAGGGTCAACAGGGTCAGCAGGGGGGTCAGCAGGGTCAGCAAGGTGGAGGTGGAGGTGGACAGGCCGGAACATTCTTCACCCCTGGACCGCAACGCGAGTTGACGGATCGGGACAACTACGGCAAGGGTCAGTTCCTCGGCTTGGGAAGCGCGAACTCGTTCACGCAAGACATGGACATCGCGTTTCGGCAAGGCTCGTTCGGCATCGGTGTGCCGGACTTCGGCCGGTTCGATGCCAACGCCGGACTGAATGTCGGCTTCGCGATCCTCAGCGACATCGAGACATTCTTTTTCATCAATGCCGCTCAAGGAGATCGCCGCAACAACATCATGAGCGCTCCGAAGGTGACGCTCTTCAACGGACAAACTGGTTCGGTCTTTGACGGGGCACAGCGTCCATTCGTGACCTCGTTGATTCCGGTCGTGGGAGCGTTCGCCGTGGGCTACCAGCCGGTCATCACGCAGGTTTTTGAAGGCGTCGGCATGTCCGTGCAGGCCGTGATCTCTGCGGATCGCCGTTACGTTCGGCTGGCAGTGACGCCGTCCTTTTCGACCATCCGCGAAGTGACAGCCTTCACATTCGTGTCCGGCGGCGGCGGCGGCGGGCAACAAGGCCAAGGCGGTGGCCAAGGCGGCGGCCAAGGCGGTGGTGGTCAAGGTGGCGGTGGCGGCGGTGGCGGCGGTGGCCAGCAAGGTTTTGGCGGGATCGG
Organism: Candidatus Kuenenia stuttgartensis; assembly: GCA_945861865.1. Taxonomy (GTDB): domain Bacteria; phylum Planctomycetota; class Planctomycetia; order Planctomycetales; family Planctomycetaceae; genus SXKJ01. Next base: position 822 of record CAMAWN010000005.1, read on the forward strand.
TGGTGGTGCTGGCATGGAATACGGTGGCGTCTACAAACACGGCCTGTTCGGCCAAGCGATGGGAGATCGGACGGATCTGGCGATGGCCGCTCAATCCGGTTTCGGCGGCATCGGCGGCGGCGGCGGCGGCGGCCAAGGTGGTGGCGGCGGTGGCTTCGGTGGCGGCGGTGGTGGTCAAGGAGGCGGTCAAGGTGGCGGGAATATTCAAGCAGCCGGTGCTGGTGAAATCACTGTGCAACAACCGATCATCGCCCAGACGAACATCTTGACGACGGTCGCCGTGCCTGATGGTGGCACTGTGCTGCTGGGCGGCGTCAAGCGGTTGAGCGAAAGCCGCAACATGGCCGGCGTGCCGATCCTCAACAAGATTCCGTACCTCAGCCGATTGTTCAAGAACACCGGCGTCGGTCGCGAAACACAAAGCTTGATGATGATGGTCACTCCCCGCATCGTGATCCTCGAAGAAGAGGAATCGCTGCTGGGAATACCGAACTAATTCCAAGTCATTCCCACAACCCTGAGGCCAACTGTCTCATTGTCGCTCAGGGTCCGGGGCCGTCGCGGATGGCGGGAGTTCGCGGCGGCCCTTTTTGTTTTCACAGCACGATCGAGAAACCTCGCGTCGCGCCAGCACAGGCTTGAGACTCCGCATCCGCTCTGAGAGAGTACGCGCCGCCCCCAAATCGGCGCAACTCTCAGAGACAGTCAACCATGACGAACAATTTGGACGAGTCGGCAGCCCAAGTCGCGGCAGCCGTGCAGAGTGGCAAACTCTCTCAGGCGGCGGCCGACAACTTGCGGACGTGGCGGATTCAACCGCAGTATGCGGCGTACTTGCCGCGGCTTTCGCAACTGATCGCTGGCGGTGAGTGGTCGGTCCTGCAAGATTCGTTTTGGGAGCGGATCCCATTCGGCACGGCCGGTCGGCGCGGGCCGATGGCAGAACTCGGCACAGCGACGATGAACGAGCGAACGATTGCCGAGTCAGCTCACGGTGTCGCCGTCCACGTCAAACAGTCGTTGCCTGCCGAATGGCATCGAGCGGTCATCGGACACGACACGCGAAACCGCTCGCAGGAGTTCGCTCGCATCACCGCGGGCGTCTTCGCCGCTCACGGCATCAAGACGTTCTTGTTTCCGTCACATCGCTCAACGCCGGAGCTGTCGTTTGCGGTGCGACAGTTGAAGTGCGGAACCGGAGTGATGATCACCGCCTCGCACAATCCGCCGGCGGACAACGGATTCAAGGTTTACTCGAGGACCGGCGGGCAAGTGCTGGACGACGAAGCGGCGACAATCACTGCCGCCGTCGAGTCAGCCGTGAACATCCCGACGGTCGACTTTCTGACGGCGCTCGGAGACGGCCGCATCGAGTTGGTCGGCGAGGAAATCGACTCACCGTTCATTCGCGCGGTCATCGACAACTCCCTGTCGGACAAGCGAGACGTCATCGCCCTCTTCAGCCCGTGTCATGGAGTCGGCGAGACTTCGGTGTATCGAGCTGTTCTCGAAGCCGGTTTCACACAGGTCAAGATTCATCCGTCTCAACGATTGCCGGACGGTAATTTCCCGTTTGCTCCCGACCGCTTCCCGAACCCCGAACGAAAAGTGGTGCTCGAAGCACTTGCCCCAACGGCCAAGGCGATCAACGCCGATTTGATCCTCGCGTCCGACCCGGATGCCGACCGAGTCGGGCTGTCGGCGCGAGCGGCCGACGACAGCTACACGATCATCAACGGCAACCGCACAGGGATTTTGCTGGCGGATTACATCTTGAGGAAACGTCTCGCCGCAGGATCACTGTCGCCGCGCCATTTTGTGGCAACGACGCTGGTCAGCTCGCCGATGATCGAGCAGATCGCTCGATCTCATGGTGTCCGCTGCATTCGCGATCTGCTGACGGGCTTCAAATACATCGCCGAAGTCATGGACCGCGAAGGGCCGGATCAGTTCGTATTCGGCTTTGAGGAGTCGATTGGCTTTCTGGCCGGCACCCACGTTCGCGACAAAGATGCGACCATCGCGTCGCTGCACCTGCTGGAGTTGGCTGCGGAACTCAAAGCATCCGGCAAGACGTTGCTCGACCGATTGGATGAACTTTTCGTCGAGCACGGCTACTTCTGCGACGGTCAACTTTCGAAAACGTGCACCGGCGAAACGGGAAGGCAGCAAATTCAGAAAATCAGCGCAACGCTGCGTTCCTCTCCGCCCACGATGGTCGGCCCGACGCGGCTGACTCGCGTCGAGGACTACAAGCAGCATGAAGTCCGATCGTTGCCCGACAATCGCGTCATCGGCCGAATCGAACAGCCGACCGGCGACGTCTTGATCTTCGACGGCGAGGTTGAACTGCCGGGAGCAACGACCGGAGTCCGCTTTGCCGCTCGCCCATCGGGGACCGAGCCAAAGATCAAGTTTTACATGTTTGCTCATCCGGCCGACGGCTGCCGCGATCAACTGCCGCTGACCGAATTGAAAAAGGCTCGCGAAGAGGTTCTCATGTCCTTCCAGAACGCTCTGTCGAAATGGATCGACGCGACAGTCGCGTGAAAATGACGAAGACAAAGCTCACGCAGAGGCGCGCAGGGAAGGGAATGGAGTCTTCCCGAACTCTGCGCCTGCGCGCCTCTGCGTGAGCCTTTTTGAAGATTCTTCTCCCGCCAGAAAACTCCCGCCTACGAATCTCCTTCCTGACTTGGATTGGTTCAGACAATGTCGCAAGAACGTATCGGACTGTGGTTGATTGGAGCTTGGGGCGGCGTCTCGACGACCGTCGCCGTGGGCCTCGCAGGATTGCAAGCTGGAGTCGCTCCTGAAACGGCGCTGGTCACGACCACGCCGAGGTTCAAACGACTGAACCTGGTGGATTGGTCCCAGTTCGTCGTCGGAGGCCACGAAATTCGCGAGACAACTTACGCCGCCGAAGCAGAAGTGCTGCGAGATCAATCTCACGTGTTCGACCGAGATTTGCTGAACGCGGTGGCGTCTCGGCTCGCGGCTTGGGATCAAAACGTCCGGCCCGGCTGCCTGATCAACGTCGGCTCAACCATCGAGAAATTCGCCGGTTCCAAGACGCTCGCCACGAAGGGCGAGGCGCCGCTGGCCGCCGTCAAGCGGCTGCGCTCCGACATCGAGCAGTTCAAAACCATCAACCAACTTGGCCACGTCGTCGTCTTGTACTTGTCCTCCACTGAACCGCCGCTTGCGAGCGATGCCGGTACCTGGGATTGGGAAAAACTGTCGGCAGTCCTGGCCAGCGGTCAGCCCTCGCCGGTTCCGGCAAGCACGCTGTACGCGATCGCAGCATTTGAAGCAGGTTGCAGCTTCGTCAATTTCACGCCGAGCGTCGGATCGAATCTGCCGGCTCTTGAAGAGCTGGCTCTCAAACAGAAATGCCTGCACGTCGGCCGCGACGGTAAGACCGGCGAGACGTTGATGAAGGCGGTGCTCGCGCCGATGTTTGCTGCGCGGAATCTGAAAGTCATGAGCTGGGTCGGCCACAACATCTTCGGCAACATGGACGGCAAGGTGCTCGACGATCCGATCAACAAAGCCAACAAGGTGCGGTCGAAAGATCATCTGCTGACCGAAATCCTCGGCTACAAGCCGCAGACGCTCGTCAGCATCGAATACGTCGAGTCGATGGGCGACTGGAAAACGGCCTGGGATCACATCCACTTCGAGGGCTTCCTCGGTACGAAGATGACTCTGCAATTCACCTGGCAAGGCTGCGACTCGCTGCTGGCTGCTCCGCTGGCGTTGGACTTGGTACGGCTCACCGAACGCGAACATCGCCGAGGCAAGTCCGGCGTGATGAATCATCTTGCCGCGTTCTTCAAAAGCCCGATGGGGCTGCACGATCCGGAATTCGCGAAGCAATTCATCGCCCTCGAAAAATGGACAGACGAAGTGGCGGCCCAACAATGAGTCCTCGTGTCCTCGCCTATTTGCGTTTGCTCCGCCTTCCAACGCTCTTCACGGCGCTCGCGGATATTTTTCTCGGCTTCTTGTTGACGCACTCAACGCTGATCAGTGACGAAGGCCCAAATCCTCTGCCATCGTTTTTGATGCTCTGCGTCGCATCCGCCGGGCTGTACCTCTCGGGCATGGTCTTCAACGACTACTTCGACCGGCTGATCGACGCTCAAGAACGTCCGGAGCGTCCGATTCCTTCCGGCGCGATCTCGCCTGTCGCGGCACTTCGCCTGGCAGCCGGATTGATGTTGGTTGGATTGGGGTCTGCTGCCGTCGTCGGACCTCTGAGCTTGGGCATCGCAGTTGCGGTGTGCGTGTCGATCCTGGCCTATGACGGCGGCCTCAAGAAGACCTGGCTTGGTCCGTTGGCGATGGGGACTTGCCGAAGTGGCAACGTGTTGTTGGGGGCCAGTGCCGTTGGTTCGCTTTTCGAATTTGTCTCAACCTCTCGTTGGCCGATCGCTGTTTGCCTTGGGGTCTACATTGTCGGTGTGACGATCTTCGCTCGGCAGGAAGCGACCACCAGCCGCCGAACCGTTCTGGCGGGTGCCGCCGGGGTGATCAATTCCGGAGTCATCGGTTTGGCCATGTTCGTCAATTCGAATGGGCTCATGGAACACCGCCGACCTGCATTGGGCATCTTGGCGATGATCTTGTTCACGCTGGATCGTCGATTAGTTGTCGCCATTGCTCAGCCGAGTCCGCAGCATGTCCAAGTGGCCGTGAAGGTCTTGCTGTTGTCGCTGGTAATGCTCGATGCAACCTTGATCTATGCCTTCAACGGCCGAGTGGAGTTGGCAATGGCCACCGTGGCGTTGCTGATTCCGGCGGTCGGCCTGAGCAAGCTCATCGCGATGACCTGAACGCTCTCGCACTCGTCAGCAGCGAGTTCAGCCAACTTTTCCGACACACCGGAAGCCCATGTCCTGGAATTGAGCCAACTCGATTGGCGAGATCAATTTCACGGTGACGATTTCTTCCCACGGCACAATTGCCGAGCGAGCTCCCATTGTGTCGGGGCGGTCGCGTTCGAAGAGCACCGCATAGTCAGTGACTTGAAAATTAGAAAAAGTGATCGACTCGTTCAGTGAGGTGACAGCGATTCCCAGCTTTGGAATGGAATCGGGCCAGCGCTGAAACAACCCCTACCAGCAAATGCTTTTTTCCATGTTTGCTTTGGAGAACGGTCCCGGCATCCGTCGTTAAAGCCTTCTGGCGATCGTCACTGGGACTCCAAGAAAAAACCCGAGCAACCAGTGGCTGCTCGGGTTTCCAATTGTGACTGACCCCGAGGGGATTCGAACCCCTGTTATCGGATCGAAAATCCGGTGTCCTAGGCCTAACTAGACGACGGGGCCGTAAAGCGGGGGCACACTTTATAGCCTGAATGATGACTGTCAAGCCGCCCTCATCAATACGCTACGACACTGATGATTCGCCGCCAGCCTCATCAGATTCCGCTGCACCGACGGCTTGCGCGCGTTGAATCGCGGCCATGACCTCACTGCGATGAATCGGCACATCGCGCGGTGCTTGAATTCCCAAACGCACTTTGTCGCCTCGGACGTCAATCACGGTCACAACGATATGGTCGTTGATAACCACGCTCTCATTGCGTTTGCGGGACAGGACTAACATTGCGGGTGACTCTCCAAGTCTCAGTCTTCCAACTTTGCATTTGCGGTGTCCCTTCGGACCAGTCGCCAAGGAAGTACGAAAATAAATTCGTCCGCCATCGAAAATGGTTCCACGGATATTAGGGAAGTTGATCGCACGGTCAAGCCGCTTCGCTCTCTTGTTCACTTGACATTCACAGTGCAACTACTTCTTAGGCGGATCGTTTCCCCTAGTTTTCCCGGTCAAACAGAAACGAGGACCGACTAGCAAGTTGCCGATTTTGTCCATTTTTTATGTGAGTCAGGCTTCATTGGACTTGAGTTTTCGAGGAACACATGGCCCGCAAAGGCCCGAATTCGGCTGTGACAAGCCTCGCTGAGGTTTGGACTTCTCGGTAACTTACCCGCAGCGGCCGAAGATCCGAATTCTTCAAAAACTCCGTTCTGGAGTCCGTGCCGAGTCAGGCACAGGAGACCGAGCAATGCTGTTCAGCCATGTCGAAAGCGTATCGACTGGAGCGTTGGCTCATCATATTTTGTTGGTTGAGGACGATTCCGCAGCGGCTGATTCGCTGAAGGCGTTGCTTGAACAGCACGGCTATCGGGTGCAAGTGGCGAAGGACGGCGGACAAGCGCACTCGGCATTTCGGATGCGGCGCCCGGACTTTGTCATCACGGATTTGATCCTGCCCGGAGAAAATGGATTTGAGTTGATCGACCGCATGAAACGCTCGGACGAAACGGTTCCGGTGTTGGTGTTGTCGGCAATCTCGTTGGAAGATTCACGCGTGTTGTCCGAACGACTGGGAGCCGACGGATATTTGACGAAGCCTGTCGCGCCGGACAATCTGCTCGCCGAGATCAAAGAGATTGCTCAGCGTGTTTGGGAGCGAACACATCTCGGGGTCCAAAGAGAAGAGAAACGCATTCGCTTTAATTGCCGCTGCGGAAAGAAATTCAAAGTGAGTCCCGTGCATCGCGGCCGGACACTAACATGCCCCGATTGTGGTGAACCGCTGATTGTTCCGCGGCACGAGTAGGCCGATGGGCGACGGAAGGGACAGCGTCGCAGTTCTTGGTTCTTTCCGTCCGAAGTTCGTGGATTCGAGCAACGGCATGAGCACAGTTTTCGATGGCAGCGATCCTCATCATTCTCTCCGGAAAGCATCAAGGGAAGCGGATGACGCTTCCCGAAGGAGAGGCCGTCATCGGCAGGGATGAGTCGTGCCAGATTCGGCTGGCGACCAACGAAATCAGCCGTCAACACTGTCGTTTGGTGTGCGAGGGAGATCACGTTGTCGTTCATGATCTCGGCAGCCGCAACGGCACCTTGATCAACAACGTCGCAATTCACAGCCAAGCGGAACTGCAACCGGGAGACATCTTGAGAGTCGGCCCGGTGACGTTCCAACTTGCCGGAAAGAAGACTGCGGCGACTGCTCCCTCCAAGAAATCTGCCTCCGACGACAGCATCATGGACTGGCTGGCGGATGAAGAGGGCGAGAGCGAATCTGGAGACACAACCATTGTCCGGCGCGATCCCGCACCGGCACGCTCTGCCCCGCCCACGCCAATCCCAGAAGAACCTCCCACGTCGCTACCGTCGCCGAAGAAGTTCAAAACGGTCGGCGAAGAGGGCGAAAACATCATTCAGCGGCATCACGAACTGGTTCAAGCAGGCAAGTTGCCGAAACGGATTCCGGCCTTGAAGACGGACAAATAAGGCGGAAGGCCACAGCGCATGCGGATCATTGCAGGACAATTTCGTCGGCGAAAACTGTTGGCGAATCCCGGACTGACGACTCGGCCGATCACCGACTTCGTCAAGGAATCGCTGTTCACGAGGCTCGGCGATTGGATAGAAGGACAGCGTGTTGCGGACATCTTCTCCGGCACAGGAACAATTGGACTCGAAGCCCTCAGCCGCGGTGCGTCGAGCGTCGTGTTCCTCGAAAAGGACCGGAAAGCGGTCGAACTGTTGAAACACAATGTCGCGTCGCTCGGCGAAGAGGCTCAAGCGGCGTGCTTGTGTTGGCAAACGGACATCTTCCGTTGCTCGTTCCGTCCGAAAGGGGACTCGGCCAGATTCGTCCCGTTCGACTGGATGTTCTTCGATCCGCCGTTTGCGATGATCGAAGAGCTGTCTCCGACCTCGGAATTGTTTCGAGTGCTCAAGCAGCTTGCGCGGGATGACGTCAGTTCGCCGGACACGCGGTTGGTCTTGCGGACACCGGAAGCGGCACAATTTGTCATGCCCGAAGTTTGGGAATTGGCGCATCATTGGCCGTTCTCGCACATGGAAATCTTCATCTATCGGAAGGCCAAGCCGCCTGAGCCGGAAACTCACGAAGAACAATCGGCTCCAGTCGCTGAGTCACACGACGAGAATCCAATCACATCATCAGAGACCGAAGCATGAGCGTGCTTGACCGATTTCGATTGGATGGTCGGCGGCTCTTCATCACCGGCGGCAGTCGCGGACTCGGACGAGAAATGGCACTGGCGATCGCCGATGTGGGGGCCGATGTCGTGCTGGTCGGCCGCGACCGAGACAGTTTGGAGAAGACTGCTGCCGATATCCGGCACCTTGGCCGAACCGCGAACATCTTGGCGGCCGATGTCGGCGTGCCGAACGAATGCGAGCAAGCCTGCCAACAAGCCCTCGACCAGTTTGGACCGTTCGACATCCTCATCAACAACGTCGGCGGTCGACGGATCAACGTGCCAGTCGAGGATCAGACGCTCGAACAGTGGCAACAGATTCTGGACATCAACCTGACGAGCACGTTTCTCTGCACGAAGCTGATCGGCGGAGCGATGGTCAAACGCGGGCAGGGTGGTCGGGTCATCAACATTGCGTCGATCTCCGGCATGGTGGCCAATCGCGGGATCGGCGGACGCAGTTACGAGACCTCGAAGGCCGCCGTCATCCAGTTCACGCGAGCACTCGCGACCGATTGGGCACCGCATCGGATCACCGTCAATTCGATTTGCCCGGGCGGATTCATGACCGAGCCGAATATCCGCTGGGCCGCCCAAAATCCGGCGATCATCGACACGTTCAAGCAGCAAATTCCCGCCGGCGACTTTGGACAACCTGAGGATCTCGGCCCGCTGGCGGTCTATCTCGCCAGCGACGCCGCCCGCTATGTGACCGGAGCGGCCATCGTCATCGACGGCGGTTACACGCTGTGGTGAGAGCCGTTTCGATTCGCTTTCAACCGTGCGGCAGGCGACTATACTGCCGCTCGTATCAATTCCTCGATTTCCGCACATCGAAGACCATCATGGCTGACTTCAATAAGTTCGATCCGCGAGTTGACTCGCTGGTGATTGAAACCAAGACCATTTGGGATGCCGCGATCGGCAATCTGGCAGACGCAGACAAACACTGGCTGGCCGACGCCGTCCACCGGCATCCGAACATGGCGAGCAACGTCCAGTACGAGCGTGCTCATACCGGTTTTACTCGGACGATCACCGTCACGGTGGCCGACATTGAGCGGCTGTACGACGAGAAAATGAACGGCTGACCAACGAAAACGCCGCGGAGCAAACCGCGGCGTCGTGAGCGTCTGCCTGAGGCCCAGTGGCCGTCCAAGCTACTCCTTTTTCTCGTCTTCTTTCTTCGCGGCGGGAGCCTCTTCCTTTTTGGCTTGCTCGCCTTCTGGAGATTTTTCGTCGACCTTTTTCTCCTCGGTCGGCTTGGTGGCTCCGGTGTCCCCTTCAGGAGCGGCCGGAACGTCGGTTCCGCCACCCTTAGTTGAGCCCGCTTCGCCGCCAGTTGCTTTCACGGGCGAGATTGGCTTGTCCGGGGATGCGGGTTCGCCGCAGCCGATCGTCCAAATTGAGAGCCCCAATACGCTGACCAACGCGGTTAGCTTCATGTCATTCCAGCCAAGTCTCATTGGCTGCATCCTTTCGTGTGAGAACGATCAAACCATAACCCACTCGGCCGAACTTCCCAGTTCCTTGTTCCGCCGATTTTCGGGGAAATCAACCAGCGTCGGTTTGATCAATCCGCCGGCCGCCCGAAGCTTCCCAGCCAGGAAAGCGGCCGGATTAAACGTCGCCGCTCCCTCGAATGCAACCGAATCGGCTGGTTCACCCGCCCCTCTCTGACCGAGCCATCTTGCGACCGATGCGACCCTCCGGGTCAAGTCGGCACAATCGTCACGACCCGGAGAGTGCCATCCGCCGGTTTCACCGAAACACCCCTCTTCGCAGGACTTCTAACGGATAGAACGTGTCACGCCACCGCACGCCTCCCTGCCGCAGCGTGATCCACCCGGACCTCAGGAACGAGAACACGAACGCCAGTCCTGACGGCATCAGCATCGGGAACAGCCAGAACGAATGTCCGAAGAGCCAAGCATTGAAGCCGTACAACAGGTGAGACAGCAGGGCGGCGGCGACATAGCCCAACCGCGCCTCGCCGGCGAAGATCGCTCCCGCAATTGGGCCGCAGAACACAATCGTCGTGACGCCACAGATCCCCAGAAGCTGAGCCACAGAATAGTTGGCCGACGCAAACGCGTTTTTCTCCAAGCCGGTGATGCAGGCCCAGGCCGAAGACTGCCAGCGAATCTGGAGACCATCGGCGGCTCGCAGCACAGTACCGGTCGAGCCGGTTCGTTTCAGCAGCTTGCCAAGTTTTACGTCGTCGAGAATGTCGAGCTTGATCGGCTCAAATCCATTCGCCCGATTCAACGCGGTTCGCCGCACCAGATTGAATGCACCGACGCCGCAATACGCTCGCGGCCACCGAGTCGGAATCAAATACGGCTGAGTTCCCGCCGCGAAGATCAGCCCGAAACAGGCCACGAATGCGGCCTCGAACAGGCCGTGAGCCTCAATGTCCGGAAACAGCGGCAGATGGTCGATCCCGCGAGCGACCGCGAACCGCACCGCTCGCCGCAGCGTCTGCGGATCGTGAATGACATCGCCATCCGTAAACAGCAGCCATTCGCCGGATGCCTGCTGAGTTCCAACCTGCAACGCGTGATTTTTTCCCAGCCAACCCTCCGGCAAATCGGTGATGTGAATGACTCGCAGGCGCGACTGTCCTGCCGCCAGCCGATCCATGATCGCGCCGGTTTCGTCGCGCGAGCGGTCGTCGATCGCGATGATCTCAAAATCGGGATAGTCTGCCGCGAGCAGCGACTTCAGTCCCGCTTCGATTTTGTGTCCTTCATCGCGAGCCGGTACGACCACCGTGACTCGCGGCCACGATTCCGGATCGGGCAATCGGTCGGACAGCCGCTTTAGCGACCGGCCAATCATCCACACGGTCGGCACACCCGACAGCCCGGCCCAGATCGCGAACAGAATCCAGCCCACCACTTCGATCGTCGTCTGCAAGGTTGCAACCCCCAAGAGCGTTCTCAACAATCCGCGCAACTTAGCGACGCTCTTCACGAAACTCACTCACTCGCGAAACCACCATGCCCGATCTGCAAGACCTGACTCGGAAACTCAACACGAACAACGGCTCGAAGATTGTGCTTCTCGTCGCCGACGGACTCGGCGGGCTGCCGCTGACGCCGGAGGGACTGACGGAACTCGAAACCGCGAAGACGCCGAATCTCGACGCCCTCGCCAAACGCGGCACGCTCGGTCTGAGCACGCCGGTCTTGCCGGGCATCACGCCGGGCAGCGGGCCGGGACATCTGGGCCTCTTCGGCTACGACCCTCTGGAATATCAAATCGGACGCGGCGTGCTGGAAGCGCTCGGCATCGACTTTGAACTCGGCCCGAATGACGTCGCGATCCGAGGCAACTTCTGCACGATCGACGCCAGCGGCCTGATTACGGATCGCCGAGCCGGCCGCATCGTCACGGAAGAGGGGGAGCGAGTCGTCGCGAAGCTCGCCAAGGCCATCCAGATTCCCGGCATCGAAGTCTTCGTCCGGCACGTCAAGGAATATCGACTCGTGATCGTGTTGCGGGGCGAGGGACTCGGCGGCGACGTCGAGGATACCGATCCGCAAAAGACCGGCGTCGCGCCGCTCGAACCGATCGCTCGCAGCGCGGGATCGCAGCACACGGCCGAGTTGCTCAAAGAATTCCTCCGACAGGCTCGTGAGGTTCTCAAGGACGAACCGAAAGCCAACTTGCTGACGCTGCGCGGCATCGACAAGAAGCCGCCGATCCCGACGTTTGAAGAAATGTACGGCCTGAGGCCCGGAGCCATCGCCGTCTACCCGATGTATCGCGGCCTCGCGCGGCTGGTCAGCATGAACGTGCTCGACGCCGGCCAAACTCTCGCCGATCAAATGTCGCGGCTCGAACAAGCGTGGCAGGACTTCGATTTCTTCTTCGTCCATTTCAAATACACCGACTCGACCGGCGAGGACGGCAACTTCCCGGAAAAGGTCCGCCGCATCGAGGAACTCGACGCCGCGATCCCGCGCATCACCGCGCTCAAGCCGGACGTCTTAATCGTCACCGGCGACCACAGCACGCCGAGCAAAATGAAGTCACACAGTTGGCACCCGGTCCCGGTGCTGCTCGCCGCCGAGGAACGCTGCCGCCCTGACCTCTGCGACAAGTTCGGCGAACGCGAATGCCTGAGAGGCGGCCTCGGCCAATTCCCCGCCAAGTACCTCATGGGCTTCGCGCTAGCTCACGCCGGACGGCTCGACAAATTCGGAGCGTAGTAGTTGGTCCGCAATCGAGAGTTCGCAGATGACCAGCGAATGGCAAGACGAAATCCGCGAGTTTGGATTCGCCATCATCCCCGGCGTGTTCGCGTCCTCAGAAGTTGATGAGTTGAACTCTGGATTGGATCGTGCCCTGCACCGCGCCGAAGAAGCAGAAGGTCCAATCCGCGACAAAGCCGGGACTGTGTATGCCGGCCGCAATTTGCTGCGGCTGTTTGAGCCAGTGAAAACAATTTGGCGGCGATCGCCGCTGCTCGAGCTGCTCAGAGAACTGTTTGGCTCGGAGTTCGGTTTGGTCCGAGTATTGTTCTTCGACAAGCCGCCCGAACGGACATGGGCGTTGCCGTGGCACAAGGATTTGACGATCGCTGTGCAGCCACATTCCGGCGAGAACGCGGTTTTCAGCAAGCCGACCTTGAAGGCCGGAGTGCCGCATGTTGAAGCGAGTCGCGAGGTACTCGAAGCGATGCTGACGTTACGCATTCATCTCGACGACATGACGGAAGAAAACGGTCCGTTGCTGGTCGTACCCGGTTCGCATCGGCTCGGCAAAGTTCCGGTCGCGAGTTACGAAACGGCACGGACTATTCTTGGATCGCGTGGCGATGTTTTAGCGATGCGGCCGCTGCTCGCTCATCGCAGCATCTCGTCGCGCGAAGGCACGACTCAGCATCGCCGCATCTTGCACTTGGAATTCACCGGCCTGCCGCACTTGCCCGACGGATTCGAGTGGCACGACTTCATCGCCGCGTGATTCAATCGACGAATGCGAACTCGTTCGCCATCAGCAGCGACTGAGCGAAGGCCGTCCAGCGTTCGGGCGTTGGCGCGTCGCCGAAAAATTCGCGAGCGGCTTGCTGTTCCGCCTCAGTCGGCGTTCGCTGGAAGCAGGTCAAAAACAGTTGTCGCACTCGCGACGGCGAATCGGCAGCCGCGACGACTTCCGGCCGGCGCAGCAGCCGCGAGGCGCCCTCGAATGTCAGATCGCCGTTCATCAGGAAGAGAGCCTGCGGAGCAACGGTCGTTGAGTCCCGCTGCGGATTCGTCGCTGCGGGAGTCGGGAAGTCGAACGTCGTCAGCAGATTCGGAACGTCCAGCCGATCCAGTGTGCCGTACAGCGTCCGACGAGGGTTGAACCCGCCGAGCAGTTCAACCGACTCGCCACCGATGCGACGATTCATCTCGCCTGAGGTTGCCAGCAAGGCGTCGCGCAACGATTCCCATTCGAGCCGTCGCCGATTCATCTGCGACAACCAACGGTTGTCAGGATCGAGGGAGAGTGGCAAGTGATGAGCGGCGAGTGGTGAGTCCTGAGTTCCTAACTCGCCACTCGCCACGAACCACTCACCGCTCCTTTGCTGATAGGTCGCCGACAACACAATCTGCCGATGCAGCCACTTCATCGACCAGCCGGACTTCACGAAGTTCGCGGCCAGCCAATCGAGCAACTCCGGATGTGACGGCGGATCGCTGCGCAGACCGAAGTCGCTGGGCGTCTTCACGAGGCCGACGCCAAAATGATGCATCCACACTCGATTCACGAACACGCGCGCGGTCAGCGGGTTGCGCGGATCGACAATCGACCGCGCGAGGTCCAGTCGTCCGCTGCCTGTCACGAACGGTTTGCGTTCAGGAGTCGAGATCGCAAGAGGCTGTCTTGGAACGTGTGCGCCAAACCGGTTCGGATTGCCGCGCAGGAAAATTTGCGGATCGAACGGCGTCGCGTCATCCACCAAGACCATCGCACGAGCCGGTGCTCCGGCGGTCGTCATACTCCACAGTTCAAGTTCCTTGATGAGCTTTTGGTATTCACCCTGCGTCGGCCGATCGGGAAACAGCGACAAGAATCCCCAGCCCATCGCCAGCGGCACATCGGGCGGAGCGTCAGGGCCGTACAGCACTCGGCGGATTTCGTCCTCGTGCGGATCGGACAGCGAGGTGGTGGCCGGTTGCTGCTTGAGGGCCTCTTGCCACTTCGCGTCAATCCGTTTGAGGAGTTCGCCGTATCGCGTCGCGACCTCGGCGAGTGACTGCGGCGGAGGTTCGCAGACAGCGGCGACGACGAGCGGGTTGTGGGGCAAGTTTTCAACCTGCCCGGCCACAGTCTTCGCAATCGTTCGCCACTGATCCACGCTGATCTCGCGATTGGCGGGCAGGTTGGAAACTTGACCCACATAGGCTGTCCAGGCTTTCCATACCGGATGCGGTTTCTGGCGAGCCGTTTCGAGCGCGACTTGCCAACGCAGCGTCATCGTCGGATTGACGTCGTTCGTGTCGGCCAGCAGCATGAAGTCGTCCGTCGGCGGCTTCTCCATCTGAGCTTGAGCGGCCAGCAGATATTCCGCCGCACGAGCACGCGATGACGTCACCAGTGCGGTGTGCTTCGTGGCCACGAAGTCGGTCAGTTTCTTTTGCCGAGCGGTCATCTCGGTCGAGAACTTTTCGTAAACCTCGGTTTGTGGTGGCGGCAAAAACTCAGGCGGCAATGTCGGTTCGATCGAACTGCGAAAGACGCCGTACAGCGAGTAATAATCGGCCTGCGGAATCGGATCGAACTTATGATCATGGCACCGAGCACACGTCACCGTCAGCCCCAGCAACCCGCGCGAGACGACGTCGATGCGGTCGTCGAGCACGTCGTGCAGATTGTTCATGAATCGTCCGCCGAGCGTCAAGAAGCCCAGCGCCGTGAGTGGCCGCTTGTCGTTGCCAAGTTCCAGTTGATCTGCTGCGAGTTGCTCGATCACGAAGCGATCAAACGGCAGGTCGTCGTTCAACGAGCGGATGACGTAATCGCGGTACGTCCACGCCCACGGGAATTTCTTCTCCTCGAAGAAAACGTAGCCCTTCGTGTCAGCGTACCGAGCCACGTCGAGCCAGTGTCGGCCCCAGCGCTCGCCGTAGTGCGGCGACGACAGCAGCCGATCGACGACGCGTGCGAACGCATCGGGGGCATCATCCGCCAAGAACGATTCCATTTCCTCCAGCGTCGGTGGCAAGCCGATCAAATCGAACGTGACTCGCCGCAGCAATGTGCGCTGGTCGGCAGTTGATGACGCTGGCAGGCCCAGTTCACGCAGCTTGGCCATGACGAACAAGTCGATGGGGGTGCGGGACCAATCGTCGTTCTCCAACTGCGGCAGCGGCGGCACACGCAACGGCTGAAATGCCCAATGCTTGGCCGCCGCGTCGTGGATCGAACCGATCGTCGGCACTGCGGATTCGTCGGGCCAGAACGCTCCGCGACGCACCCACTCGACCAGCGTGTCGATTTCTGAATCCGGCAGCGGCTTGTCGGGCGGCATCTTGCGTCCCCCTTCGCGGCGGATCGCCAGGACCAGTTCGCTCTGATCCGGTTGCTTCGCGTCGATCACCGCGCCGTTGTCACCCCCCTTCGTGAATCCGGCCTTCGTGTCGAGCCGCAAACTCGACTCTTGCTTCTTGGCTCCGTGACAGCTCTGACAGCGTGCGGCGAGGATCGGCCGCACCTTCGATTCAAAGAACGCCGCGCGGTCGTCGGCTGCGCGAACATCGGAGAACATGCTGACGGAACAGAGCGCTGGCAAAAAATAGAGGGCAAAAAATGGAACACAGGACATCGAACGACTTGGTTTGTCTGCTTTCATTTTCCGCCCTCCATTTTTCGCCAGCTCGCCCGTTTCAAAACTTCCGCAACGCCGCCACAAGCCGATCGACATCGTGCGTGGTCGTCGTCGCTCCGAAGCTGATTCGAATCGTCCCGCCATCGGCGAGCGTGTCGAGATGGCGATGCGCTCCGGGAGCACAATGCAATCCGGCGCGAACTTGAATCTGAAAATCGTGATCGAGGATCGCCACCATCTCCTGCGGATCGAATCCCGCAACGGTCAGGCTGAGTACTCCGACGACAAACTCGTTCGGCAAATCCGCCGCGAACAGCCGCACGGTTTGCGAGTCGTGGAGCGCGTCGATCAATTGCCGTCGCAGTTCCAATTCGTGCCGACGCCGATCAGCGGCAGGATGTTGCTCGAGCCAAGCCAGCGCGGCGTCGAGTCCAAACAAGCCGGGAGCGTTGTGATTGCCCGATTCGTACTTGTCCGGTAGACGCTCCGGCTGATGATCGTCCTCGCTGAGTGATCCCGTCCCCCCTTGCCGGAAACTGGCGACGTGTTGCTCGACACCGGGTCGGAGGTAGAGCAATCCCGTGCCAAGCGAGCCGAGCAAACCTTTGTGCCCCGGACAGGCCAGTAAGTCGATCGGACTGTTCCGCACGTCGATCGGTAAATGTCCCGCCGACTGCGCGGCATCGACGAGCATCAACGCTCCCGCTTGCCGAGCCATCGCGCCGACTTCGTCAATCGGCTGGATCACTCCGGTCACGTTGGAAGCGTGCAGCAGCGCGATCAGCTTCGTGTTGGGCCGCAGAGCCTCGCGGAACTTCGTCGGCTCGACGCGGCCATTGGCTTCCGGTTCGATGAACGTCGTCTCGATCCCGATGCGTCTCCGCAGTTCGCTCAGCGGACGCAGGACCGAGTTGTGTTCCAGCGCTGAAGCAACGACGTGATCGCCGGGTTGGAGGCATCCGTGAATCGCCACGTTCAGGCTGTCGGTGCCATTGAACGTGAAGAGGATTCGGTCAGACGACTCGGCGTTGAACAGCCGGGCGGCGCGCAGCCGGCAGCGAGCGATCGTCGCATCGACCTCGGATGCGGCTCGTGTCGCACCGCGTCCAGCGGCGACGCCGAACTCGCGGTGGTAGCGGTCCATCGCCGCCAGCACACAATCCGGCTTCGGCCAACTGGTCGCCGCGTTGTCGAGATAGCAGCGCACGGACATGGTCAGCCCAACGTCCAGGGAGCACGATACGGTCGCAAGACCCACTTCGCGGCGTCGTCGTCGCCGACGATTTGCTCGGTGGCCGGGTTCCACTGAATGCGGCGGCCCAGTCGCAAGGCGATGTTGCCGAGATGACAGATCGTCGCGGCACGGTGTCCGATCTCGACGTCGCAGATCGGCAGCTTGCGGCTCTTGAGGCAGTCCAAAAAGTTTTGATGGTGATTCGTGCTGACGTAGAGTCGCTCGTCGCTGCCAGTCATCGGCTGCTTGACGATGTCTTCGGGCGTACTCTTGATCTTGCCGCGATCGACGAAGATTGTCCCTTCACTGCCAACGAACGTCACGCCGCCGGGGCAGTCCTTCTCGCCCTGACCGACGACCAGAATGACTCCGTTGGCGTAGGTGTGAGTCACACGGCACGCCTGCGTGACCTCGTACCATTTTTCAGGATGAAACTTGGCAGTCCCTTCGGTCGAGACCGGGCCGGAGTTATCCATCCCCAAGCCCCATTGCGCGATGTCGATGTGGTGCGCTCCGAAGTTCGTCATCTGTCCGCCGGAGTAATCCCAGAAGAAGCGGAACTTGTAGTGGACCCGATTCTTGTTGTACGGCCGCTGCGGAGCAGGACCGAGCCACATGTCGTAATCGAGTTCCTCCGGAGGATCGCTGTCCGGCACCGGCGGCCCGTCGAAATTGGAATTCGGAAGCCCGACCATCACACGTTCGAGCTTGCCGATACGGCCATTGCGAACGAGTTCACACGCCTGACGGAATCGCGCATCCGACCGCTGCTGCGAGCCAGTCTGCACGATCCGTTCATGCTTGCGAGCCGCCTCGACCATCTTACGGCCTTCGAGGATCGTAAGGCTGAGTGGCTTCTCGCAGTACACATCCTTGCCGGCTTGGCAGGCGTGAATCGCCGTCAGCGCATGCCAGTGATCCGGCGTCGAAATCACGATGACATCGAGATCTTTTCGATCGAGCAGCTTGCGATAGTCGCCGACCCCTTCGCAGGTTTTCTGTGTCTCTTTCTCGACTCGCGCCACGGTTTTTGCCAGATGCGATTTATCGACATCGCACACCGCTGCGGGCGAAGCGAGCTTCAAAAACGCACCCAGGTTCGAGTTCCCTTGGCCTCCGACACCGATGTGCCCGGTGACGATTCGCTCGTTCGCCCCGAAGGCGGAGCTTGGAATAATCCACGGTGCTGCGAATGCCGTTGCGGCGACCGACGCCGATTGAGTCAGAAACTGACGGCGAGTATTGCGAGACATGAGATTGATCCTCGAAAAGATTCGGAATGTGACTCGACGACCAACGATGAACACGACCGCAGCCCGGTCGCACTGGAATTGCTTGCCGGGCTGCGGATGGAATTGTCTGAGAACATTCAGCGGACGGGGCTTATCTGGCGTCGCCGTGTCCCGCATCAATGTGGACCGGCTTGTAACCGCCAATCGACTTGAAATAGATCAACAGCAAGAGGTAGATCGCGGCCATCGTCGCAGGGATGGCCGAGTCGGCAACCAACGTGCGACGATCTCCATCGATGCTGGCCCCTTGAACCGCTCGCTCGTCCGCGCTCAACTTCTCCAGAGCCGCGAGCGGAGCCTTGTTGCCCGCCGCATCCAGTTCCTTTTGAGATGCTGCGAGCTTTGTCTGCACATCACCAAGCTTCTTGCCATCCAAACCTGTCGCATCTGCGAAGATCAAAAACTTACTCGGCTTGTCCGCTTTATAGGCGTCGAAGGCATCCGCACTCGCAATCTTCAACGCTTCGCCGGAGAAACGATCCTTCGCATAACCCAAGCCTGGGGCACCGATCAGTCCGGCAGACATCATGCCGACGCCTCCCATGATCGAAATGGCCAAAGCTCCGGTACGTGGGAATCGATCGGACGCGACTGCCAACATGGTCGGCCAGAAAAACGTCTTGCCGATGCCGTACACCGACAGCGCCACCAGAGCACCACCAAACGTCGCGATTCCGCTGGCCAGATTCAGTCCCAAGCAGGCCAATACGGCACACACCAGCAGAATCCCGACCGGTGACAATCCGAGTTTCTTTTCGATGAATTCCGCACAGAATCGCAGTCCGAACATCAGCATGGACGTGAACACGAACAACCACTTGCCTTCCTGTGAGGTCAGAATGTTGCCCGTGATGTTTTGAATCCAACTGTCAGTGCCAAGCTCAACAGCTCCAACCAAAGCGTGCGTCACGAACAACGTGAACAGCAGGAAGGAACCGATCGAGAATCGCGTCAGTACCCCGACGGCGATCAAGCACACGCCACCCACGACGTAGCCGATGTTCGCCGCAGTGCTCGCCGCACTCGCCGCTTGCTCCGGCGTCGCGCCAGCCGCCGTCAGGAACGGAGTCAGCACGCTGCTGAAGAACATGGACAACAAGACGCTCACCACCAGAGCGCCGAGAACTCCGACGTCCTTGAACATCTCGCCCAAGCTCAAGCCTTTTTGGGACGCTTCTGATTTGGGGAAGCTCTGTCCGAGGAACATCAGCCCGTACAGAACAGTTGGTATCAAAAACAACGCGAATTGCATCTTCCAATGAACGTGGTAAATGTCGTCGAGCACCCAACCCGATGCACTCCCCAGCACCAATCCCGCCGGCCAACTGGCGTGCAAGATGTTGAGGTAATGCGTGCGGTTGCTGAAAAAGAGAGTCGCGACAAGCGGATTGGCAACCGCCTCCAACACGCCGTTGGCCAGTGCAAAGAGGAACGATCCTCCCGTCAACAGTTGTCCGACAGTCTCTTTGCTCATCTCAGGATTTGGAGCAAACGTGACGATGGCCGACAAGACATGCAAAGCGAAGGCAGTGATAACCAGTTTTCCATAGCCAATTTTGTCGCAGATGATTCCACCGATGATGATGCCGAAGCAAAATCCCGTGAACCCGATGCCGTTGATGTCGCCGACCTCTTTGTCGGTGAAGCCGTACTCCGCCCGCCAGTTGTCGAGAAATCCTCCGCGAATCGAGAATCCAATCCCGGCCGCGAGGATCGCCATGAATCCGGCCCACAACAATCGCTTTGCGTTGGATGGTTGCGCAGGAGCTTGCACTGTGTCTTGCATGATGTCCTTTTCGTTGCGAGCTAAAAATATTCGAACCGCCAAAGAGGCAGCATCCTATCGGCGTGTTTTTGACTCGACAACGAAGTCAGACCAACGAAAACGTCCGGACCTCTCGGAGTGAGGTCAGGACGTCGATTGTCGATGAATTGAGGGCAGTTCGCTCCCTCACTGATTTGCTGCTGCGTCCGGCATCGGGACCGGCGACGTCAGTTCGTCGGGTTCGACGTCGGGGACAATCGGCGCACGTTCGGGATATTTGTGGTAGTGAGCGAACTCCGACCCTTGTTCGCGCAGGCACACGACCAAGCCGGACGGAGTTGCCAGATACAGCCGATCGGTACGATCGTTTTGCAACCTCACACTGAATGGACGCAGCGGCAACGTCCCCAGCGGGCGGCCGGTGCGCCGTTGCAACAACACGATATTGCCGGTCACATCCGAGCCGAAGAGCCGGCTCTTGGTGGCACCGAGTAAATCGGTGATGCCCGGCCGCTCCCACTTCTCTTCGCCAGTGCGGACCAGGAGGTTAAACAGGCCGCCGCGATCCGGCATGATGTAGAGATCCTGTTCGATAATGACTGGGGCTTTGCGGATCGGAAAGCCCGAGGCAAACTCCCAACGCACCAGGCCGTTGTCACGGTTCAGGCAATAGACGAAATTATCTTCGGAGGCCAGGATCAGCGAGTCGTTCGTCGTCGCCAAAGGAGCCGTGATCGGAGCGCTGGTCTCAAACTGCCAAGTCAGATCGCGCTCCAACGTACCCACGGCGTACAGCGAACCGTCGCGGCTGGCGAAGTTCACCAAGCGACCTGTCGAATACGCTGTCGTCGTGATTTCTTTGCTGGTCCGATATCGCCAGCGCATGGCCTGATAGGACCACTGCGGCAGCAAACGCTTGTGATACAACTCGTCAATCTTCCGCAATTCGAACGAATAGATGCTGCCGTCTAACGTGCCGATGTAGATGTGCTGATCATCCACGGAGGGACCGACTGACGGCATCGCGGGTAGTGCCAGCTCCCACAAAACCTTTCCGCTGAACCGTTCGATGCAGTACAGCGCCATGCCGTTGACTGCCAGGAAATGCTTTTCATTGGACACGCCTGGATAAATCGGCTCGTCGCGATTGCCGAGCTGCACGGACCACAGACGTTTGCCGGACTCGGCATCGAACGCCGTCACCGTTCCGCCGGTCCCTTGCAGATAAACGTTCTCCTCATCGAGCACCATGTACTTCACTTTGTCCCGTTTGGGATTCACCGTGGCTTGGCTCCACCAAGCCCGTTCCAATCCCAAATGGTTGAGCATGCGTGAAGTCGGCAGCTCGGACGAGACGCTCGTGGATGACGATTGTGCTGGTGCAGACGTGGAGTCCGTCAGGCACATCGCGCCAAACGCCAGACAGGTGAAGAAGAGAGGACGGAACGTTTTCATGGGAGCCTCGTGTCGCCGGAGCGACTTTCGCGGAAGTCTGTCGGTCGCGTCTGAGTTTAACCTCGCGAATCGATCGCTCAGACAATTCGTGAGCCGACAAGCGAGCTTCGCCTTGGAAAGCGGACTGAACTGCCGAACGTGCTGCTAGTGCAGGTTGCCCGTGCCTCCCACCCCCGGTCAAGCCTCTGCAAAATTTGCGAAACCTCTGCTGTCGAAATGACCGGCGTGCCGGATACGATGCTCTCGCTCCGAATTCCCGGCAAGCGGTTTTTGTCGGCGGACCATTTTCCAAAATCAGGCTCAAGTTCGCCGAATGTTCCCTGCGACGACACATCGCTGGTCGCTCTCACTGTGGTTAGCCAGCCTGTCATTGCTGGTTTCCGCCGATCTCCCCGCCGACGTGGTCAAGTTGACCGATGGTGGCGAGATTCGCGGTCTTGTGAAGTTTCCCGCTGGTAAACCACGGAAGGGTCAGGTCGCAGAATCGGACGAGGTTGTCGTCGAATCGTTGACTGGTGCGGAGATCACCGTCGCTCGCGAGCAAGTTGCGTTCATCACCAAACGGCCGCGAGCCGTCGAAGAATACGAATCGCTCGCTCGCCGAGTCGCCGACACGGTCGATGGCCGCTGGCAACTCGCCGAATGGTGCCGGCAGCACGGACTCAGCGAGCCGCGCAAGGAACAACTGCAACGCCTTCTGGAACTCGACCCCGAACACAAGCCGGCGCATTACGGACTCGGACATCGTCGGCAAGGCACCAACTGGACGACTCCCGAAGAGGCCGACGCCGAACTGCTCTCCGCCGGTTATGTGCGTTACAAGGGACGCATCATCACGACGCTCGAACGCGATTTGCTGGAATCGAACACGACACGACACCGCGAGCAAAACGATTGGCGTCCGAAAATTCGATTGTGGCTCGGCTGGATCACTGGCCGCGACGCAGCGAGGCGGGCGGACGCGATCGTGAAATTCCGCGAACTGCGAGATCCCGATGCCGTGCCGGGCATCGTCGATTTTCTGCTCGGCGACTCGAACATCGAAGTTCGTCGTCTCGCAGTGCAGACGCTCGCGCAGTTCGACGGACAACCGCCCGTTCCGGCGCTGGTTCGTGTCGCGCTCGCCGATGCGGACCCGTCGTTGCAAAGCAGTGCCTTCGGCGCGCTGACTGCGGAACAACGCGTCGCCGCCGGACCGATCATTGAGCGTGCCCTCCGCGACGAGTCGAATTTGATTGTGCGCCGCGCCGCCATTCTGCTCGGAAAATGCGGCGTCCGACAGGCGATTCCGGCACTGGTCAATGCACTGGCGACCTCGCACAAGATGCGTGTCCCGCAAGGTCCGGCCTACGCCGCAAGCTTCAATCGCGATGGCTCGCAGAGCCGTTTGAGCAGTGGCCTGCCACCCGACGTCGAAGCCGCGCTGCGAACTGGACAACTTCCCTACGGCGTTGTCATCGACAATTCCAACGTCCGTGCGCCGCCGGTCAAATGGGTCACAGTTCGCGTCCCGCTTCAGAATTCCGAAGTTCTCGACGCCTTGCGCATGCTCTCTCGACAAGACTTCGGCTACGACAAACGCGCCTGGCGATTGTGGTGGCAATCCCAGTTGTAGGCACCGGCGTCTCACGCTTCCCGTTTGGAAAACTCGCAATGTCCAACACTCTCGACGAACACGTTTCGGAATCCGACAACACGTTTGATCGGGACGTGCCTGCTCCGCCGCAGCCGAGCGGCTGCCGAAACTTCGCACTCGGCTGTGGCTGCGCCGCCGGGTGCTTGCTGCTGGTCGTGGCCGGAATTGGCGTGTGGCTCTCCATGAATTGGAAGATCTGGTCGGCCGACTTCACAAAGAAAGTCGCTGCCGATGCCGTCGCCAAGTCCTCACTGCCCGTGGATGACAAGGCGCGGATTCTCAAACGGATCAACCAACTTGCCGACGACTTCAAGGCCGAGAAAGTCAGCACTCAGCAACTCGGCCACGTCATGGAACAGATCGCCAAAAGCCCGCTACTGCCATTGGGACTGGTGATGGCGGCCGACGAAAAGTACGTGAAGCCGTCCGGCCTTTCAGGTGACGACCAAGACGCCGCCCGCCGCACTCTGCAACGGTTGGCCCGCGGTGCCTTCGAGAAAAGCATTCCCGAAAACGACCTGCAAGAGGCAATGCAACTCGTCATGCAACACCAGCCCGATGGCAACCAGCAGCTCAAAGAGCGACTGACCGACGACGAACTCAAAGCGTTCCTCGAAAAAGCCAAAGAGAAGGCGGATGCAGCCTCCGTGCCCGACGAACCATTCGAGGTCAACATCGCCGACGAACTGGAGAAGGCGATCGACAAGGCGCTCAATCGATAGGATGGGCACTCTTGCCCATGAGCGATCCTGCCTGCAAAAAGACGTCCTCAAAACAAGGCGGTCACTGGTGTGCCGAGGCTGATGCGGTGTGGACGGTTGAGCTGGTCGTAGACGGCTGATTCCGGAGCGAAGCCAAAGGCGTGGTGGATCGTGGCCATGAAGTCATCCGGCGTGACCGGCAGGTCTTTGACGTAGGCTCCAATGCGGTCGCTTGCACCGTAGACCTGACCGCCGCGAATGCCACCGCCCGCTAGAAGCTGGGAGTAGCACGGAGCCCAATGGTCTCGGCCGGCCGTTGCGTTGATGCGCGGTGTGCGGCCGAATTCGCCCGCGACGGACACCAGCGTTTCGCCCAGCAGTCCGCGTTGCTGAAGGTCTTCGAGCAATGCCGAGAACGACCGATCGAATGACGGGCAGCAGTACTGATGCTTGAGCATCGCCTCGCCCTTGAGTTGACCGTCGATGCCGCAGACGTCGTTGGGCACTCCGTGGTTGTCCCACAGATTGAACTGGCAACCCTTCTCGTCAAAGAAGGTCCAGAAGACATTGACCACTCGGACGCCCGATTCGACCAGCCGCCGCGCGAGCAGAAAACTCTGCCCGTATTCGTTGCGTCCGTAACGATCTCGCAGGGCGGCCGGTTCGTGGCTCAGATCGAAGGCTCGGTTCGCATTGCCCGAACTCATCAAGTTGAAGGCCTTGTCGTAGTGCCCGGAGAGCAACGTCGCGGCGGACGCCGGTCGAATCTTGGCCTCCGAACCGTTCGCTGCTCCGAGCATCCGACGGCGAGCGTCGAATCGCGATTGGTCAATTCCCTCGGGATGGCGAATGGCATCGAGCTTCACATCGCGATCCGAAAGCGAACCCTTCTTTTCCTTGTCGAGCATCAGCGGGTCGTAGGCCGCTCCGAGAAATCCGGCCGACTGTCCCTTGTACGGTGGCCCGCCGGTCGTGAATGGTCGCGGCAAGATCACCCAGGGAGGCAGTTCGCCGCAGTCCCCTCGCAGTCGATGCAGGATTGCGCCGAGCGCGGGATGATCGTGCCGCGACACATGCACCGCTCCCGGCTGAGCTGGCAACTGTCCGAGCAACGAGCGCGCGATGGCGGTGTCGTGCCCATTGTCGTCATGAGTCATGGACCGAATGACCGCCAGCTTGTCGGCATGTCGCGCGACTTGCGGAATCAGCTCGCCGAAACGAATTCCTGGGACGTTGGTGTCAATCGCCTGGAAGACACTGCGAATGCCGTCCGGGGCCTCTGGCTTCAAGTCCCACAGATCATTTTGCGACGGGCCGCCGCACAGAAAGATGAAGATGCAATGCTTGGCAGTCGCCATCGCTGGCAACTCGATTTCAGCACGCACTTCGCTGGGCAACGACAAACCGAGCAGCCCCAGCGAGCTGAGCCGCAGCAACTCGCGACGGCTCACGCAACGGTTGGCTCGATGTGCGGTGACCAGCGAGATCATTCGACAACCTTTTGCCGACAGTCTTTTGTTCGTCAAATCAATTCGCGAATCGGCAGTCCCTCGTCCAGCAAGTGCTGCGGGCGGCCTTGCGGGTCGGTGAGTGCAGTGCGATGCGGATCGATGCCGAGGTTGTGATAGATCGTGGCAAAGACTTCTTTGTAGTGGACCGGCCGAGCAATCGCCGTGCTGGCGGTGCGGTCGGTTTCGCCGAGTGCAACTCCGCCGCGCAAGCCACCGCCGGCGAGGATCGCGGGGCCAACTTGCGGCCAGTGATGCCGGCCGCCGCTCTTCGGATCGACGCGCGGCGTGCGGCCGAACTCGCCCCAGGCGACGATCGTCACGTCGTTCAACTGGCCACGTTGCTCAAGGTCCGTGATGAGCGCCGACAGGCCGTGGTCGACGATCGGCAGGACGTGTCGCATGCGAGGGAAGTTGTCCGAGTGCGTATCGAAGTCGCTGATCGACAGGCTGACACAGCGCACTCCCGCGTCGATCAAGCGTCGCGCGAGCAGAAACTTGCGAGTCGATTCCGGGCCTTCCGAGGTGAGGTTCGGCTGACCGGAAGTTTTCCGTAGCGTGTAATGATCGAGGACTCGTGGGTCTTCCTTGTTGAAGTCGAGCGCGTCGGCGAACCGACCGGAAGTCAGGATGCCGACCGCTTGCTGCGTGAAGCGATCCATTGCGGTCATCATGCCGGCGGCATCGACCTCGCGGCGGAACGAATCGAATTGGGCCAGCAACGTCGTTCGATCGCTCAGCCGATCCACGTTGATCGCGCCATCGAGTTTCAGGCTCACCGAGTGATTCGCGCCCAAGCGAGCCAGTTCATTCTTCATACCCGGTTCGAGTTCTCTTGCGAACAGATGCGAGATGTCCGGTCGAAACGGTTGAAACGCCGGACCGAGAAATCCCGGCCGAGCACTATTCCGCACCAACGCTCGACCCTGCATCAGATCGACGAATGACGGAGCGGCATCGGACGTTGAACCGCACAGCTTCGAGACCACCGATCCTAGTGCCGGGCGGCCGCCGAGCGATTGCAATTCCTTGGCGACGAATCCGGACTGGCATTGAAACGCATCGTGAGCACCCGCCGATCCGACCAGCGACCGCACGAACGTGACTCGATCCGCGATGCTCGCCAGCTTCGGCAGCAGTTCGCAAATTTGGATGCCGGGGACGGCCGTCGCGATCGGCTGAAAGTCGCCGCGAATCTCGACCGGAGCCTGCGGCTTGAGATCAATCATGTCGAGCTGCGGCGGGCCACCGTCGAGATGCACAAAGATGACCGCTTTCGATGACGATCGCACGCCGGCAGATTCTTCGGCACGCAGCAGTTGAGCCAACGAAGTGACTGCTCCGCCGAAGACGCTCGTTCGGAGAAAGTCGCGACGGCTCGAAGCGGAGTCGTGTTGAAAGTCTGAATGTGTTTCCGAAGTCATGAGCGTGATGCCTCAGGGCACAGATCAATATCGGCTGAAACGTAGCAGACTCTATCGCCGAACTCGGTGTTCGTCACGCAGGATCTTTGTGGTCGATGCGAACGTAGACCGGACCACACCTGCCAGCAGACCGCTCAACGCCACGTCACCCAATGCGTCTTCTTCGCCACCACACCTCCTGGCCTTTCCACGGTTGGCTAATTCTTGAACCTGGGTGGCATGCCCTACTGTCACACTTGCCACAGGATGTGCTCGAAGGCGGGGGTGTCACTCAGGCCAGTAACTTCTCCACGACACGCCCGGCGACATCGGTCAGGCGGAAATCTCGGCCTTGATAGCGGAAGGTCAGTCGCTCGTGCTTGAGGCCGAGCAAGTGCAGCAACGTGGCGTGCAGGTCGTTGACGTGAACCGGATCTTCGAGCACGCGCGCGCCCAAGTCGTCGGTCTTGCCGACGGTCACTCCGGGCCGAACTCCGCCGCCTGCCAGCCAGACCGTATAGGCGTCCTTCTGATGATCGCGACCAGGATTCCCCGCTTGGTCGTTTTCGTCGGAGCCTTGCAGCATCGGCGTGCGGCCGAACTCGGCTCCCCAGACGATCAGCGTTTCGTCGAGCAGTCCGCGTTGCCGGAGATCGCGAATCAACGCGGCGATCGGCTGATCGACTTGCCGGCACTTGTTCGGCAGCGCCTCGAAGACGTTGCCGTGATGGTCCCAGCCTTCGTCCATCAATTGCACAAATCGAACGCCTCGCTCGACCAATCGCCGAGCCAGCAGACAGTTGTTGGCGAACGACGCTTTGCCGGGCGTGGCTCCGTACATTTCCAATGTCGTCTTGGTCTCGCCGGATAATTCCATCAGTTCGGGCACAGAGGTCTGCATCCGAAACGCGAGTTCGTACTGCGCGATGCGAGTCGCGATCTCCGGGTCGCCGACCTCGGCCAACTGTCGCTGATTGAGCGATTGCACCGCGTCGATGATGCGGCGCCGACCGGTCGAGTCGATGCCGTCCGGGTTCGAGAGAAACAAGACCGGTTCGCCTTGGGTGCGGAATTCGACCCCTTGATGCACACTCGGCAAAAAGCCGTTGCCCCACAGCGCGTTGCCGGCACCGGCGAGTGCTCCGGTCATCATCACGACGAACGTTGGCAGGTTTTCGTTCGCGCTGCCCAAGCCGTAACTGACCCACGAGCCGAAGCTCGGCCGGCCGAAACGTCCGAAGCCCGAATGAAAAAACAACTGCGCCGGTCCGTGATTGATGAGCTCCGTGTGCAGCGACTTCACGACCGTGATCTCGTCCGCGACGGTGCTCAGATGCGGCAGCAGTTCGGAAAATTCGAGGCCGCTGTCGCCGTGCTTCGCGAATCGAAATCGCGTCCCCAACAACGAAGGGTGCCCGCGCAGAAACGCGAACCGCTGCCCTTCGAGCAGATGTTTCGGACACGGCTGTCGGTCGTGCTTTTGCAGTTCCGGCTTGAAGTCGAACAGGTCCAACTGCGACGGCGCACCGACCATGTGCAGAAAGATGACATGCTTCGCTCGCGCGGGAAGATGCGGCAACGAGTTGCTCGCCGCGTCAGCCGCAGAGACATCGCGATTCAGCAAGCTGGACAGCGCGATGCCGCCGATGCCGATGCTTGACCGGCCCAGCAGCACGCGGCGTGTCATGGAATTGAGATTCGGCTTCCGCATACGATGGCTTGCAATCCTGAAGCGTGAGTCCAATCAACGGCGGCAGCGTAGCACTCGTCGGTCTCGCGCGGGAGCGTGCCAGAGCCACCCGTATGACTGCGACGTGCGTCGACTTCAAAGTTCTCATGCCGTTGGCCGAGGCGATCCGCCGCTCGTGCGTGTTGGAAGCTTCGGCCGCGAAGCCGGGCAACGTGCATCCGCGAGCGTCCTTTACCGATCTGACGTTTGAGGATTTCGTGCATTCGGCCGAGGCGGCCTCACCGGTATTGGGTCGCGCCGCGGAGTTGGGAGTCGGCCGAGCGGCCTTTCAAGCGATCGAGGCGACTCGCGCAGTGGTCTCGTCGAACACAAATCTTGGGATCGTGTTGTTGATCGCGCCGTTGGCGGCGGTCCCGTTGAATCGGTCGCTGCGAGAGGGCATCGGCGACGTGCTCGACCGTTTGACTCGAGACGATGCGGCGTGGGTCTATCGCGCGATTCGATTGGCTCAGCCGGGAGGTCTCGGCACGGCGAACGATCAAGACATTGCAAACGAACCCACGGAAACGTTGCTGGAGGTGATGACTCTGGCGGCCGATCGTGACGGCGTCGCGGCGCAGTACGCGAATGGTTTTTCCTGGGTCTTGGACGAAGGCTTGCCGTTCTTGGCTTCGGTGGGCCAGGAATTCGGGCAACACTGGGAGTCAGCGATCATCGAACTGCACCTGCGGCTGCTGGCCAATCATCCCGACACGCTGATCGCTCGCAAGTGCGGCGAGTCGGTCGCGGCGGAAGCCTCGCGGCTGGCACGTCGATGCTTGCCAGAACGTACCGGGAAACCGCTCGAATCGGGGGAGCGAACTCGCCGGATCGGCGAGTTCGACCAGTGGTTGCGAGCCGATGGTCACCGCCGCAATCCAGGCACAACCGCCGATCTCGTTGCCGCGTGCCTCTTCGCCGCGATCCGAGAGCGGGCGATCGAAGTCGTCACGCCTTGAACGCATCGGCGTCCGCTCAATGTTGGTTGACACGCCTCAGCATGAACAGCCCGGCGATCGCGACCAGAATGTTGGCACTCCACATGGCCCAGACGGGATTGGCCGTTCCCGTGCTCGAAAGATTCTTGGCGAGCAAGACCAACGGATAATAGCCCAGCAGGATCGGCAGAAAGCAGACCATGAAGTTCGTCAGAAACTGCCGCTTGGCCTGTAGCACGGCGTACGGACTGCCCACGAGAACGAAGAAAAAGCAACTGCACGCCATCGCGAACCGGAATTGCACTTCGGTCTTTTGGCCGTTGTAGGCTCTTCGATTGGTACGCATTCGTTTGTCGAGCTGGGTGAGCGAGCCGTTTTGGAGCACCTTGAAATTTCCGGTGGCGAGCGCGAAAGCGGTTTCGATTTCGCGTCGGCATCGCAAGTTCTCTTGCTGAGCCTCCAGTGAATCAAGTTCGCTGCGCAGTTCACGGACATCGACATGGCGAGCTTTCGGAGCTTGCTTTCCAATCTGTAACGGAAAGGCTTGTTCGAACTCATCGAGCTTACTTCGGCCTTGGCCTGGCACATCGAGCACCACCTGCGAGAACTTCACGATCACCTGCTGCTGTTCCAGGTCGAATCGGACAAGTTCCGCTTCTTGTGCTTGCGCAGTCAACCGTTGTTTTCCCTTGGGAGCGTATCGAAAGGTGGGTCGAATGAGTTTTCCGTCGGCGCTGACGTCGCGGACCGAGATGACATAGCCGTCGATTGTGATTTGATTCTGATTCCTCAACATGTCGAGCACGATGTCCTTCATGCCCGCGGCGACGATGTGTTGGATTTTCGATTCCGCCCAAGGGATGACTTGGTCGGTCAACAACAGCGACCCGACACTCATCACCGCCCCCAGAAACAGCGACGGAGCCAACAGCGACATGATGCTGATCCCCGCGGCTTTGGCGGCCGTGATTTCCTGATCTCCGGCCATCCGGCCGTAGACCACGCACACGCTCAGCAGCAGTGTTGCTGGAATCGTGTACGGCACGAGGCTGGGAATCAGATACGGCAACACTTGCAACACTTGCAGCGGCCCCAGTCCGCGCTCAGTAATCTGCTGAAATACGCCCAAGAAACCCAGCAGCACCGTCAAGACGCTGAGCACAAACACGAACACGCGCAACAACTCACCCAGAATGTAACGCTGCAACAACCGCATCGAAGTTTTCAGCCTCCAGCGCGGCCGTATAGGTCAGCCGCCGTGAAACGGTCAAGGCGTGTTGGTGGCAGCCGAGACCAAGGTGTCTGGTTCCGCTTCTGAAGGAATTGACGGCAATTGAACATGGCTCGATTGCGTCATCCAACATTCATCGCTGCTGGAGCGTGATCGCTCGGCTTGTTAGCCTTTACGACGTCGAGTTTGCTCTCATTCCCGTCCCAGGAGATCCAATCATGGTCGCGACTGCTGAAGCCAAATTTGCTGCTCCGAAAATTCGTCAAACCAACATGTTGATCAACGGCAAGTGGGTCGAATCCCGCAGCGGCAAGCGGTTCAAGACGATCAACCCGGTCGACGAATCCGTGATCGCGGAAGTGGCCGAGGGGGATTCCGCTGACGTCGATGCCGCCGTGAAGGCCGCGCGAGCTGCGTTTGAAACCGGGCCGTGGTCGAAGATGGATGCTCGCGACCGAGGCCGCTTGATGAACAAGCTCGCCGATTTGATGGAAGCGAATCTCGATGAACTGGCCGCACTCGAATCGCTCGACAACGGCAAACCGATCAGCGATGCGCGGGCCGCTGACTTGCCGCTGTCGATCGACTGCATCCGCTACTACGCCGGCTGGGCCGACAAGCTCACCGGCGACACGATTCCGATTCGCGGCAATTATTTTTGCTACACGCGCCGCGAGCCGGTCGGCGTTGTTGGCCAAATCATCCCGTGGAATTTTCCGCTGCTGATGGCGGCGTGGAAGTGGGGGCCGGCTCTGGCCGCCGGTTGCACAATCCTCATGAAGCCGGCCGAGCAAACGCCGCTCACCTGCTTGCGGTTGGCCGAACTCGCTCAAGAGGCGGGCATCCCCGATGGCGTCATCAACGTCATCCCCGGTTTCGGAGCGACCGGAGCCGCGATGGTGAAGCATCCGGGGATCGACAAGATCGCTTTCACCGGCCACTACGAGACCGCACAAAAAATCATGGTCGACGCCGCCAGCACGCTGAAGCGACTGACGTTTGAACTGGGTGGCAAAAGCCCGAACGTGGTCTTCGCCGACGCCGACCTCGACGCTGCCGTCGCCGGGGCCGAGTTCGGTTTGTTCTTCAATCAAGGCCAGTGCTGCTGTGCCGGCAGCCGGCTGTTCGTCGAGCAATCGGTCCACG
This sequence comes from Candidatus Kuenenia stuttgartensis, assembly GCA_945861865.1. Taxonomy (GTDB): domain Bacteria; phylum Planctomycetota; class Planctomycetia; order Planctomycetales; family Planctomycetaceae; genus SXKJ01. The sequence continues at coordinate 32,715 of CAMAWN010000005.1, forward strand.
ACAAATTTGTCGACAAGATGCTCACCAGCGCGAAGGCCCGACGGCTCGGCGACCCGTTCGATCCGAACACGACGCAAGGCCCGCAGGTCGATTCGGATCAGTTCCACAAAATCATGTCGTACATCGACAAGGGCAAATCGGAAGGAGCCACGTGCCTGACCGGCGGCAGCCGATTCGGCAACAAGGGCTACTTCATCGAACCGACGATCTTCACCGGCGTGACCGACGAGATGGCGATTGCCAAAGACGAAATCTTCGGCCCCGTGATGAGCATCCTGCCGTTCCAAGGGATGGACGAGATCATCACTCGCGCAAACAGCACGCAGTACGGCCTCGCCGCCGCCGTGTGGACCAAGGACGTGCAGAAAGCTCACCACTTCGCCGCCAGCGTCCGCGCCGGCACGGTGTGGGTGAACTGCTACGACGTCTTCGACGCCGCCGCCCCCTTCGGCGGTTTCAAGATGAGCGGCATGGGCCGCGAACTCGGAGCCGCCGCCCTCGCCAACTACACCGAATCGAAGACCGTGACGGTGAATTTGGGATAGGTTGAGGTGGAAGCGGAGTTCCGAAATCGAGAGTTTCTTCTGGGGCAATCCGTTGGTACTGGCGTCTGCCGGCATCGCGAGCAGTTATTCAAAATCCTCGGAGACGAAGCTGGACTGAGCGTCGTGATCGCGCGAGGCAATCTCGGGACCGCAGAAAAGCAGTCGGCCATGTCTGGAACGAGCGGACCATCACCGATGGGAAAAAGCGGATCGTGGATTGCATGAACCCCCAAGGCGGTTTTGATTTTCCCGAAACGACCGCGGACGTCGCGGCGAAGTACCTCACGGTCGAGAACGAGGTTTTCTATCCAGCCAAGTAGGGATCGTTCACCTTCCGTGTTGTCAGAATTGACAGACGTGCTTGTGACTGGAGTTGCTGGAGTCCTACAATCTTTCGCGAGATCGTTCAAGATTTTCGATGGCTCGTCTCCGACTGGCGGAATCGTGAGCGATTGATCGCAGAGGGCAGATGATGGACTTGCGCGGCAACGGTTCGGTTCTGCTGGTCTCGTGCTACGAGCTAGGGCACCAACCAATTGGTGTCGCCATGCCGTTGGGATTTCTGCGGCGCGCGGGCTATTTGCCAGTCGCGAACGATATTGCCGTCGAGAAGTTTGACGCAGAAATTGCGGCACGGGCGAGATTTGTCGGGATCTCCGTCCCCATGCACACAGCGATGCGGCTGGGTGTGCGGGTCATCGAGCGGTTGCGCGAGATCAATCCGCATTGCCACATTTGTTGCTACGGACTCTATGCCGCGTTGAACTCCGAATACCTGCTGACCCACGGCGCGGACTCGTGCATTGGTGGCGAATACGAAGGTCCGCTAGTCGCGCTGGTCGAGTCGCTGGAATCCAATTCTGCTGCTCCCGTCGCGGGAGTGATTCGTCATCAGCAACCGGGGGGGCCGAATCTCGTGCGGTTGCCGTTTGCGTTCCCCGAACGAGATGCTTTGCCGGCTCTCGATCAGTATGCGCAGTTGGAACACAACGGCCAGCGTCGGACGGCCGGGTACGTCGAAGCCAGTCGCGGCTGTTTGCATTTGTGTACTCACTGCCCGATCCCGCCGGTGTACGAAGGCCGGTTCTTCACTGTGCCGCCTGAGGTTGTGCTGGAAGACATTCGCCGCCAAGTGCATGCCGGGGCCACTCATATCACGTTTGGCGATCCCGACTTTTTGAACGGTCCCAAGCATTCGTTACGGGTTGTCCGCGCGATGCACGCCGAGTTTCCGACGCTCACCTTCGATTTCACGGCCAAGGTCGAACACCTCTTGCATCGCGGGGAAGATTTGCCCGAATTCGCCGCCGCCGGTTGCTTGTTCATCATCTCGGCCGTGGAATCGCTCAGCGAAAAAGTGCTGCGGATTTTTGACAAGCAACACACGCGAGAAGACGTCACCACCGCGCTGAAGATCGTGCGTGACGCGGGCATCGCGTTGCGGCCGACATGGGTCGTGTTCACGCCTTGGACGACGCGGGAAGATTACTGCGAAGTGCTGGACTTCATCGAAGCCAACGGCCTGATCGATCACGTTGATCCGGTCCAGTACGCGATCCGGTTGTTGATCCCGCCCGGTTCTTGGCTGGCCGAACATCCGGAGACCTTGCCGCATCGCGGGCCGTTGGACGAAGCCGCCTTCAGCTACCGTTGGACGCATCCCGATCCGCAAATGGACTCCTTGCAAAAAGCGGTGGCGCGATTGGTCGAAGAAGCCACTCGCGCGGGCGAGGACACCGCGACGACGTTTTACCGCGTGTCCGATTTGGCTCACGAGCGACAACCCCCGGTCGTCATTCGCTCGCTGCCGCTGGATCGCCGGAAAGCTCCTCGACTGACCGAATCCTGGTTCTGCTGAGCGGAACCAACCGAGGGTCAGTTGGACCCTCTCAGCAACAGTACGACGAATATGTTTTAGTCCTTGGACCCTCTCATGAGCTCAGCAACACAGGTGATGGAGTTATTGTCTTTGCGGACACAACCGGTGGCGATCAAGTTTCAAGACAGGGCACCAGCAGGCGTGCCGCGGATCGAGTCAGCCGCGTTAGCCGGTTGCACTTATTGGAAGTCAGCGGCTGATGGGCACACCTTCTTCACGGAAGCGTCGGACCACTACGGCTGCCCAATCGGCTCGTACACGCACGGCATCGACTTGCCTGCGGAAACCGCGAAGGAATTGGAGGGGCTGGTCGGCACGATGGTGCAACTCGAATACATCAACATGGCGGAAGTTCCTGGGATACCACGGCGAGGGGAGCCGTTCGGCGTTGCAATCTATGCCCCGCTGACGACTGCGGCGTTTGCTCCCGATGTTGTCCTGGTATCTGGCAACGCGAAACAGATGATGTTGCTCGCCGAAGCGGCGCACTTGGCGGGTTTCGATTGCGACTCGTCGATGGTCGGCCGTCCCACTTGTGCGGCGATCCCGGCGGTGATGCAATCCGGACGCACGGCGACCAACCTGGGTTGCATCGGCAACCGCGTTTACACGGAATTACCGGACGACGAACTGTACTTCGCCATCGCCGGGACACAGTTTGAAAAGATCGTCGAAAAACTCGTGACCATCGCACACGCCAATTGCGAATTGGAAAAGTTCCATCGCGGGCGCGTGGCGTGAAATCAACTCTCAATCAAGGGGATCAAATCTTGTCCACCGATCGTTGGCTCGCAGCTTTGGCGTGTTCACTGCTGATGGCGTCCACCGCAAACGCCCAAGTGCTCAGCGGAGTGATGACTGTGACCGGCGCCGAAATGCACTGATGAGCGGGTGTGGCGCGAGATGCCACAGCACGTCTGTATGACGTGGACGCGGATACGATTGCTTTCAAAAGATTCAACAAGACCGGCAAGTACGACATCGGCACGGTGACGTTTCGAGCCAAAACGGGAAAATTGATCGACCTCAACAAACTGCACGAGAGCGTTTGGGCTACTCGGCTTTCGGGGGGAACCAGCAGTGGGCTAGTAAGCCTCGAAGTGACTGCGGCGGGAACTATCGTTGTCGGTGACAAGGAGATGACTCTCAAAGTCGTCGATGCGGAGCCTGAATTCGTGCTGGCGCAAAACTCGGAGGCCGATTTCAAGAAAGCTTTCGATGAATTGCGAGCCGCCTTGGAACGAGGCGAGAAAGTCACCAGCGTCAGTGGGCGACTCGACGGTTGGTCCGGACGGTGGCCCGAAATGTTGAAGAAGCTCCCGCCCAAACCACGCCGGATTCTGGTGACGCGTTTTGAAGTGGCCAAGAACTCGGAAACGAAAGATCCATGAAACCCATCAACGAACAGAAACGAACGACTGGGAATCGAGCCGTCAGCGCGCTGGGCGCGTTGTTCGGTACGGCGGCGATTGTGCCCAACTGAACTGCCGCCGCGATTCTTTCCTTGCTCGGGTTAGCAGGGAGTTCAGCCGCAGCGGTCGTCAGTTGGTTGTCGCCAGTTTTCATAGGGCTGACAGCGGTGCTGTTGGGGCGCGCACACTATGTGCTTTACGTTCTCAACCGCGGCAACCGCGTATCGACCGTCATCACCTGGCTGACGACGGCTTTGGTCATTGGTTTTTGGACATGGAAATGGATGAAGTCAACCGGCGCCTGCTAGAAATCGTTCGCCGCCACGGCACGCCGACCTACGCCTTCGACATTCGGCGGTTACGGGCGCAGGTCGAGAAGCTGCGCACCCATTTGCCGCCCGCAATCGAGATCTTGTACTCGCTGAAGGCCAACGCTTCGCTCGGCATTTGTGATGTGCTGAGGGATTGCGGCATCGGTGCTGACGTCGCCTCCGCCGGAGAATTGGCGACGGCTGTCGAAGCGGGCTTCCCGTCTCAGCGGATTTTCGTGGCTGGCCCGTTCAAACTTCCGGAAACACTCGCTCAACTGCGTGACTTGCCCGCAGCCGTCATCTCGGTGGATTCGCCGAGCGAACTGCAAATGCTTGCAGAACATCGCTTGCCCAACCCAATCGTGTTGCGGTTGCGACCCGACTTCGGTTCGCAAGCGGTTGTCGCGGCGGGACACGAGTCGCGGTTTGGCTTTGTCGGCGAAGATGTCTCCTCGTGCCGAACGCTGGTGAATTCGCGAGCGGTCAACGTCATCGGCTTCCATGTTTTTTCCGGTTCGCAATATCTGAACGCCGAAGGGATCGTTGCACATTTGCGCGGCGCGTTGGCGATCTCGCTCCGAGCGGCTGACACTTTGGGGATCACACCCACGCTGCTGAATCTCGGCGGCGGATTCGGCATTCCGTACGCATCGACGGCCGGCGAGTTGGATCTGGGAACCATTGGCGAAGAATTGGCGACGCTGACCCAGCGAGTGCCGACGACGCGGATTGTGCTTGAGCTCGGCCGATATTTGGTGGCACAGGCTGGCTGGTATTTGACATCCGTGCTCGGCCATCAGACCTTTCAAGGCCGGTCAGCCGTGGTGGTCGATGGCGGAACTCACCAGCGCGCTGACATGTGCGGTCTTTGTCTGCGCACGAAGGCCAGTCCGCCCCTCGTCTTGGACGCATCAACTTCTGCGGTCACGCCCACCGACGTGCTCGGTTGCTTGAGCCTGCCGGCCGATGTGCTCACCGAATCTAGCCTGTTGCCGCGTCTCGAACCGGGAAACGTATTGGCGTTCGCCAACGCTGGTGCGTATGGCCTGTGGTCATCTCCGGCCATGTTCCACGGCAGCCCTTTGCCGGCCGAGGTGGCGTTCGACGGATCAGAAATTCAATTGATGCGCGAACAGCGACCGGCGCGAAGTATTCTGGATGATCAACGACACGTGGTTGTGCGAGGTCATGATGCGTGAATTCTTGGTTTCGGTTTTATTCATTTTTTTGTGCATCGAGTTGACGGCCATGGGCCGGTCGGCAATGGCGAATGAACCGGCTACCGCGCCGCCCAAGATTGAAGTCTTGACGAACTCGATCGGTATGAAGCTGGCCCGCATCCCGGCGGGGAAGTTCGTGATGGGGTCGCCGCGCACTGAACCAGAACGAGTTCGCGGAGAAGTGTCGCACGAAGTGACCATCAGTCAGCCATATTTCTTGGGCGTGTACGAAGTGACTCAAGCGGAGTTCGCCAAGATCATGGGTGGCCAAATCCAATCGACCTTTGGGAACAACAATGGCGGCGGACCAGATCACCCGATGGAAAATCTGGAGTGGGCACAGGCCGCTGAGTTTTGCCGGAAGCTGTCGACACAGCCTGATGAACTCAGCGCCGGTCGCAAATATCGCCTGCCGACGGAAGCTCAATGGGAATATGCCTGCCGCGCCGGAACTGCCACGGCGTTTCATGGCGGCGCGTCGCTTTCATCGCTCAAGGCCAACTGCAACGGAAAGTCACCCTACGGCGATGCGGAGCCGGGACCGTATTTGCGACACACGGCCAAGGTCGGTTCGTATCCGGCGAATGCGTTCGGCCTGTATGACATGCACGGTAATGTCTCTGAGTGGTGCGCCGACTGGTACGCCCCGGAAGCCTACGATGAGAACGCCCAGATAGACCCGCGCGGTCCGCCGGTGGGGACGTTCCCGGACGACTTCGGCAATTTCTATTTGGTGGTCCGCGGCGGGTCGTGGCTGGATGATGCTCGTGCGTGTCGTTCGGCGTATCGGCAGCGAGCGATGCACAAAAACCGTTATCCTTGGATCGGCTTCCGCGTCGCGTGCGACGTCGACACGAAACAGTTGAAGTAGACCGCTCACGTCGCAGGACTCTCCGAGTCGATCTACTTTGTGAGGGAGTTGACATCGTGAACCTCGCAACAACACGACGGATTGGTATTGCTCTGTTCGTGGCGGTGTCGTTTTCCGGATGCGGACGTTCTTCCGCACCCGAGACGCCGACGACGGCCGGCACCGAAACGGTGATGTTCCATGTGAAGGATATGGGCAAGCGATTGGCCTTGATGTGAGAAGATTGACCCAATCGGGTGAAAGAGGCCCTGGTAGGGCTTCCTGGCGTTGAGTTGGTCCGCGACGAATGGGACCATGATCTGTTGACGGTGACCTTCGACCGGCAGCAGATGACGGTGGAAAAGCTGCACGCAAGAATCGTCCAAGAAGGCTTTGAAGCGGACGTGAAGAAGTAATCGTTGAATCCCACGAAACCCTGGAGTCATTCCATGTCGAGCGATCTTGATCGCCCCTCGTTACCCGTCGCCAATTGCTGAACGACGAAAGCCATGCCGTTGCCGGGCGCAACGACGACACCTTCGAAACCTGCGTCCAATCGCGTTGAATTGATCGCCAAGATCGGCACGATCGTCTCGGCGCTCATGGCGTCGAGCTGTTGCTGGCTGCCGGTCCTGCTGTTGGCGGTTGGCGTCTCTGGCGCGGGGATCGCTTCGACCTTGGAAGCCTATCGGCCGCTCTTCATGGTCGTGACGTTCAGCTTCCTCGGCATGGCGTTTTACTTCACCTACCGGCCACGGCGCGCGGCCAACGCAACGGTCGATTGTTGCACACCGTCCACCGGCAAGCGGCGGTTCAACTTGATGGCGTTCAACAAAGTCATGTTGTGGACCGTCACGGTGATGGCTGTCGTGTTTCTCTTCTGTCCGCAGTTCGTGACCGGGTTGATCGGCACGGGCAGCGACAAGATCACTGCGGACATGACTTGCACCGAAATCAAAATCGTCGGCATGACGTGTTATGGCTGAGCGGCCAAGGCCGCAGCGGCCCTGCATCAAGCACCGGGTGTGCTTGCCGTTGAAATTGATTATGAAAAGCGTCTCGCCAAGATCGGCACTCCGCGCGACAAAGTTGTGCCGCGAGACGAACTGATCGAATCGCTCAAGTCGATCAGGTATCGCGGCGAGTTCGTGAAATAAACCCGGCGCGACGCGCTACGGCTTACCAACGGGGCGTTCTGCGAGCAGTGTGTCGACCGCTTTGTCCAATTCATCGCCCTTCACATCCTTGAACCGGATCACTCCGCGAGCATCGAGGACATAGATGGCGGGGCGTTCGGTGACGTCCCATTTCGTCTGGATTGGCCCGTCCGGGCTGCCTTGGTCCCACCAGCTTCGCCAGGTGATTTCTTCTTTTGCGAGCGTCTTCTTCAGTTCGTCACGGTCTTCGTCGCTGTTGATGCCGAGAAGGACAAATCGCTTTTCTTGATCTTGCAGACGTTTCACGAGCGACCGCTCGTGCGGGTACATCTCCCGGCAGGGGCCTCACCAATGCCCCCAGAAGCTGAGCACCACAACCTTGCCGCGATGTTCGCTCAGCTTGAACGTTTTTCCGAAGAGGTCTTCGCCGACGATCTCCGGAGCGACTCGGCCGATCGACAAGTGGCGGATTCGAAAGAGGGCCTTCTCGGCAATTTCGCCCAACGTGCCATCGGAGGTCGGTACGTCGGCAAACGACTTGAGCATCAGTTCGTAATGTCGTTCGCGTTTCTTTTCCAACGGCTCCCGATCGAGCGACTTCAGGTGCTTGCCGTACTCAGCGCCGTAGAACTGCAACACGCGATCGGCCGACTCCGGTTCTTTTTTCAATTGGTCAACGACGCTCGCCTGTTGGTCGAGCAAAAATGCCAACTGCCGACAGGCTTGGCCGCGCACTTTGTCGTGCTTGCTCGTTTCCATCGCCGTGCGCAACAACTTTTCTGCACCCAGAGCGGGAGTCCGCGCAACGTGCCGGCAAGCCGCTGCGAATTGTTCGTTGTTGAGATGATCGCGTTCGAGTATTTCCAAAGCGCGAGTCGCTTCGGGGCGGATGCGGAGTTTCGTCAGCACCCAGACCAACGCATCGATCGCGACTGGATCGCCGGCATGATTGCCCGCAAGGTCGAGAAATCGCGCGGCCAACTCTGGAGCCGTTGCGCCTCCTTCGTATTCGTCGAGCAGCTTCTGATATCGAGCGGCTGGTGCAGTCGTCTCTTTCTGCGACGCATTCGCCGGGTCGACGCAGAAAAGAATCAGCATCAAGCTCAAGCCGTCGATGATTTTCGATGACATGTTCTGCCCTTTCAGCGGTTCGACCCCGGCGTCACTTCGCAGACTTGAGTCGCACAAACGGATCCGAAAACTTCGGGTCGGAAATCAGCGTCCCGTCGGTGAGCGTTTTCATGAAGGCGACCAGCGCCGCTTTTTGTTCAACGGTCAGTTGGAATCCCAAAGTGGCTCCCTTGACCGGCTGTTCGCCGAATGCCAAGCCGAGATTCTCGTGAGGATGAACGCCGCGACTGTAATGTTCGACGACTTCGTCCAAGGTTTTGAATCGCCCGTCGTGCATGTACGGCGCGGTGAGCGCGATGTTCCGTAACGACGACGCTTTGAACTTGCCGTCGTTGGACGGCGTGAACGGGTCGTTCGACGGTCGGTCCAGCGTCCCCAGTCCTTGATCCTTGGATTTCAAGTCGAGCCCGTTGTTGAATGCTTTGGGCATGCCGAACGTCGGCGGGATGTGACAATGCGCGCAGCCCATTTCGGCGACTCCACCAATGCCGTCGATGAACAGTGACTTGCCGAGATTCTCCTGGTCCGTGAATTTGTCAAACGGGACCGAGTAATTTCCGCCGGCGGCGTCCGCAGCGTGATCAAACTTGGCATTCCATGCGACCATGCTGCGCAGGAATTGAGCGACGGCTTTGGCAAGACGGTCGCTGGTTACTTCGGGAGAGCCGAACGCGGCGGCGAAGAATGGCGGGTAATACGGAAGCTTTTGAAGCTTGGTTTCCAGATCGCTCAAGTCCATGCCCATTTCGATGCGGTCCTGAATCGGCATGAGCACCTGCGCCTCCAGAGTCGCGGCTCGTTCGTCCCAGAAGAACCCCGGCCGTGCTCCATTGAAATTCGTGAACCGCAGGTTTGCCAATCCCATCGAATTGCGAGAGGTGCGGCCCCTTTCGAAGCCCACGCTGAATGGTTTCGGATCGGAGAAGCCGGCTCGCTGATCATGACACGCAGCGCACGACACGGTGTTGTTGCGTGAGAGGTGAGTGTCGTGGAACAACACCCTGCCCAACTCCGCACCCGCGTTGGTCAACACGTTTTGCTCGGTCGAGTTATCGCTCTGTGCGAACTCCGCCGCAGCAACATGCTTGGGGAGTCGAACCGACGTGTAGTCATCCGACCGTTGCGGCAGCAGCGGCACATCGACACCGCCGAACGCCTCGCGCAGAGCGGTTCGCTCGTGATTGTTGAGAGTGCCGTCCTGATCCGCGTCAAATCGGCTCAGCAGAGCGTCGCGACGAAACATTTTAACGGACAGTGCCGGCTCCTCAGCCAAGACACTCAGCGCGAGCAAGCAGATCGCAAAAACAAGGCTTGTTCGGAGTCTGGACATGCTCGCCTTTTATCACGCGGGGCGGACGCCTGAAAGCAGTCGCGACAGAATCATGAAAACCAAATCCGCTCTCGATTCCGGGCTGTTGCCTGGAATTCTCCCGTCGGTTTGCATCATTCTGTGAAACATGATTCTGTCGTTCCCTTCAGCCAAGATCGAGAACCATGCATCTGCTGATCGTCACACCGGCACCGAAGGGATCTCGCAAAGGAAATCGCATCACGGCGGATCGTTGGGCGCGACTGTTACGAAAACTGGGGCATCGTGTCGCAATTGCCGATGATTTCCGCGATCAGCCCTGCGATGTGCTAATTGGTCTGCATGCTCGCAAGAGCGCCGTCTCGATTCGGCGCTATCGAGCGAAGCGGCCTGACGGACGGCTGATCGTCGTGCTGACCGGGACCGACTTGTATCACGATTTGCCGCAGAGCCGCGCCGCTCAGCGCTCGATTGAATTGGCCGATCGGCTTGTCGTGTTGCAAGCTCAAGCGGTCGACTCACTGCCACACGGATTGCGGGCCAAAGCGCGAGTCATCGTCCAATCGGCGGTCGAACCGGAATCGCGTTTGACCAAGCCGCAAGACGGATTTGAAGTGTGCGTGGTCGGCCACTTGCGACCCGTGAAGGATCCGTTTCGCACGGCAATGGCCACGCGGCGGCTGCCACCGCAATCGCTCATCATCGTCTCGCATTTGGGAGCGGCGCTCGACCCGAAAATGGAACACCGAGCTCGCGCCGAGATGCTCCGCAATCCGCGCTATCGCTGGCTGGGTGACCTGCCGCACAGGCAAGCTCTACGCGTGTTGGCTCGCAGCCGATTGTTGGTCAATAGCTCGGAAATAGAAGGGGGGGCGAATGCCATTTGTGAAGCGTTGGCGTGCGGTGTGCCTGTGCTGTCCTCGCGGATCGCTGGTTCCATCGGACTGCTGGGCGAAGATTATCCGGGCTACTTTGAAGTCGGCGATACGTTGGGATTGGCGTCCCTGTTGAGTCGCTTCGAGTCGGATGCCGCGTTTCGAGAGCGGCTGAAGTCCCGCTGCCGGGTTCTCGCGCGGATTGTGGAACCGAAACGCGAGCGGGCTGCGTGGCGGCGATTGTTGACGGAATTGTGACGTCACGTTGCGAGTTCGCAGTCGGTTCAATTGTCGGCCACGACTTCACGGCTGCGCGGAGTGATCAGTCGGGCGACGACGCGGATGGCGGTGCTGGCCGAGAGGAGTTTGGCGTGGCCGTCCGCGAAGAGCACGTTCGCGATGCCTGGGTGAAAGCTGTAGATCTCGCCGTCGTTGTGGCAGTTGATGGCGCATGGGCCGGGAGGGGTTGCCAGAGCGTCGCTCTTGGCTCCGTGCAAAAAGAAGTCTTGTTCGTCGTCGGCCCAGCCACCTCCGGGAAGCACCGTGTTCATCGGATCAATCCTTCCGCGGATGTACCACATCGGGCGGCCGGCGTCCTCGGCGATCGTGATTGTCGAACTGGTGCCGTCGCGAATGTCGCCAATTCGGCATTGAGTGAAGTTCACTTGCAAGGCTCCTGCGCCTCCTTCGGACTGCATGTCGACCAAACCCGTTCCGTTGAGCAGCGAGCCGACCCCTTCCACCGGTGCGTAATCCGCGCAGGCTCGTGGGCCTGAAAAGGAAACTCCGCCCACAGTGATCGGTTTGGTGTCGATCCGATTCGAGTTCGGCGTCGAGGGGCATTGGAAGACGGCAAGCTGCGTCGGAATGACGGACGTATTCGGAGCCTCAAACCAATTCACTCGGAAGTCGAAGCGCTTGGCCAAGCTGCTCTGTTCCACGAACGGCAACAGTCTGGCGAGGGCTGCGGCCTGCTTGCGTCCCGTCTGCGTTGGCGTCGAGCGAGTTGCGGTGGGGAACATCCGCCACTGGCCCTCGTAGGTGTGCAGCGCCAGGCCGATCTGCTTCAGGTTGTTCGAGCATTGCGACCGGCGAGCGGCTTCACGAGCCTGCTGCACAGCGGGCAACAACAGCCCGATCAACAGGGCGATGATGGCAATCGCGACGAGCAGCTCGATCAAGCTGAACCCAGTTCGTCGCCCAGGTGCGATGTGACTACTCATCGGCCGCCTCGCTTGCGGAGTTTTCATCTCGGACCCCACGGAAAACTAGGTGCGCGACAGCCGGATTACAACCTCGGAGATCGTTGAGGAGCGGACTTGGGACGTGGTATCCATCCCTGAGTTGACCGATTGGTTCAGCTGGCTTGGAGTGACCGTGCAGGTTTCTTCCCGGACTCTGGCCTGCGAAACGGAATAAGCGGCTTCTTTCTGGATTCCTTGACGCATAATATGCTCGACGCAATCCTGGTCCGAGTCACGGACTTTTCGGGAGTTCTTCCGAACCAGTGCCTTTCGTTTGATCGGTGCATTGCCTTGACGACTCTCGCGAACGCCACCGAATTCTTTGAGCATCTTCAGCAGAGCAAACTGCTGACGGACGCTCAGTTTGACAGTGCGCTCGAGATGCTGGGAGAACTGTGCGAGAGCGACGCGATGACGGTTGCGAAGGCTCTCGTCAAAGCGGGCATCCTGACTCGATTGCAAGCACAGCGACTGTTGGAGGGACGGACTCGCGGGTTCTTCATCAATCAGTATCGCATTGACGAGGTGCTCGGTTCGGGAGGCATGGGCTGGGCCTACATCGCTCGCGATCTGAAGACGGGCGAGGAAGTCGCCCTGAAAATGTTGTGCGAGCAGAACTCCGAGGATGCCGGTCTGGTGACTCGGTTTCGCCTGGAGGCCGAGGCCGGGCAGCGGCTGAATCATCACGCCATCATTCGCACGCGCGAAGTCGGGACGTCGGTCGTTCTGTACGGGCAAGTGCATTACATGGTGATGGACTTGGTTCGCGGAGTTGGCATCGACGAATTCGTGGCCCTGGGAGGCCCGATCGCCTGGCCGGTGGCTTGTCATATCGCGCAGCATGTCGCGGCGGGGTTGCATCACGCTCATCGCACCGGGCTGATCCATCGCGATCTCAAACCGTCCAACGTTCTGGTGGATGAGTTTAGCAACGCGCACATTTTGGATTTCGGCTTGTCGTTGGCATCGAAGTCTGTGCTCGATGATGAGTATTCGCTGGCGATGATCTTCGGCCAAGATTGCCTGGGGACCGCCGACTACATCGCCCCTGAGCAAGCTCGCGACAGTTTTCAAGTCGATTGCCGCGCCGACCTCTACAGCCTGGGCGCGACGATGTATTTCATGCTCAGCGGCCAAGTCTTGTTTCCCGATTGTGAAAAACGGTCTGAAAAAATCGACGCGCATTGGAATCGAGAGCCACGGCCGATTGGCGAACTGGTTCCCGGACTGCCGGACGAAGTTGCTCGGATCGTCCACAAACTGCTGGCGAAGGATCGAGAACTGCGATTTGCCACGGCTCGCGATGTGGCGATGGCGTTGGAGCCGTTGGCTGAACCGAAACGCGTGACGTTCAATTTTCAGCAAGTTTTGGATCGCCGCTTTGCGATCGCTCGGCAACGTGAACGATTGTGGAACGAACGAGCCAAGCGTGCCGCTGCGGCCAGCAGCCTCTCGGTCTGTTCGGTCGATTCGAAGGCGACTCGGCCCACGCAGGCCCAGATGGAAACGGTCATTCGCAAAGATACGAAATTGGGGCCGCAGGCTGACGGATCGAAGATGACTCCGCCGACACCGTGACGATGCCCGTCCTGGCGATGCGTGTTTTGCTTCGGAGAAAAGGATTCGCCATGCGAGGGTGTTTGGCTTGTCTGAGTGCCGTCGGTTTGCTGTTGATCGCCGCCGCCTTCGCGCCGAATGGAATGTGCCGAGTCACGCTGACGCTGACCGATGCCGAGACTGGTCGTCCCCTGTCGGGAGTCGTGCGGATCACGCACCAAGAGGGGGATCAACGAGTGGTGTTGAAGCCGGCCGCACTGGATTCGCGTGGCTGGGGACTCCTCGCCAAGCAACCGGACATCGCCGATTGGTTGGTCGTGCCGCAAGCGGTAACGATCGAATTGCTGCGACAAGCCGTGACCCTCGAAGCGTTTTCGGGACTTGAAACGGAGATTACGAAAGTCGAATTGGATCTCTCCAACGGTCAGGCGCGCGACGTGTCGATTCCGCTGAAACGGTTCCGCAAGTCCCACGAGCGAGGCTGGCGATCGGCCAACACGCATTTACATTTGATGAAGCTGACTCGCGAGGAGTCCGATCGCTACTTGCGAGACTTTCCGGCGGCCGATGGTTTGGACGTGCTGTTCGTCTCGCACTTGAAGCGAGCCGGTGCGGATCAGGATTACATCACGAACCAATACCCGACCGGTCGGCTCAAATTCTTGGAGACGCGCGGCGTGCAGGTCTCCAACGGCGAAGAGCATCGCCACAACTTCGGTGCCGGCGGCGAGGGTTACGGTCACGTCATGTTGCTGGGCCTGAAGGAACTCGTGCAACCGGTCAGCATCGGCGAAGGCATTGCGAAGACGCCGCCGGATTTCCCGCCGCTGGCGATGGGACTGGAGAACGCTCATCAGCAGGACGGCACGGCGATCTGGTGCCACAACAATTGGGGCTTCGAAGACATTCCCAACTGGCTGGCCGGGCGACTGGATGCTCAGAACATTTTTGACGGCGGCAGCCACGGGAGTTTCGCGGACAGTTTTTATCACTACTTGAACGCGGGGCTGAAAGTCCCGTTCTCGACCGGCACCGACTGGTTCATGGACGACTTCGCTCGTGTGTACGCCAGGATGAGGGTGGATCAGCAACTCACTCCCGAAACCTGGCTGGCTGCGCTGCGAGCCGGACGCACCTTCATCACCAACGGTCCGCTGCTGGACATTCAAGTCAACAAGGCTGGAATCGGCGACACGCTCGACCTGCCAGAGCCGGGCGAAGTCACCATCACGGCGAGCGCAACTGGCCGTGGCAACTTTGAATTACTGGAGATCGTCCAAAACGGCCAAGTCATCGACAGCCAATCGTCGGTTGCGGAATCGAGACATTTCACAGCGAGAATCCGCAAATCAATCAATGTTTCCGAGCCGGGCTGGCTGGCCGCTCGCATCAGCACCGCGAACAAGAATGAATACGGTCGTCCGCTGTTCGGCCACACGTCGGCGATCTACGTCACGATCGACGGCCGCACAATCCGCCGCGCCGCCGATGTCGCTTGGCTCCGTCACGAAGTCGAAGCCGCCCGCGCGTCGCTCTCCGAGAAAGCTCAATTCGACACCGCCGAGCAACGAGCAAAAGTGCTCGGCTTGTACGATCAAGCACTTCAGAAATTATCGGAGTGAGTCTGAACGCTATTTTCCGAACGCTTCGTTCGCAGCTTTGACGAACGCTCCCTGACTCTTGTTGCCGTCACCGGGGAAACCGGCGTGTTGCACGAGGAAGACGGTGATCAGTCCACGCTGCGGGTCGATCGTCATGTTGGTGGCGAGTGCTCCGCCGTGGCCGAACGTCATGCCGTTCTTGGACCAGCCGATGCCGTAGCCATTATTGAGAGCATCGCCCGTTTGTTTGCTGGTCATCGCCTTGAGCGCCTCTTCGGAGAGATAACGCTTGCCATTCAGTTCGCCACCATTGAGCAACATGCGACAGAAGATCGCGACGTCGGCTCCGGTCGAGAACAATCCACCTGCCGGCATCGGATAGCGATTGTGACGCTTGCTCAACGGGTAGGTGAGCTGCGAGATCGTGGTCTCTTCCAGCTTCGTCTTGTCGGCGCTCGGCTTGTACGGCTTCGCGAGTCGCGAGACCTGCTCCTCGTTGGGCCAGAACGTCGTGTCCTTCATGCCGAGCGGTTTGAAGAGCCGCTGATCCATGAAGTCCTCGTAGCTCAGGCCGCTGACGACTTCGATGATCCGCGCCCCCGTGTTGATGCCGGCGTTCGAGTATTGGTACTTCGCGCCCGGCTCGGATTGCAGCGGCGTGATCGCGTAGCTGCGCACCGCGTCGCGCAGCGGCAGCCCGTCGAGCGTCGGCTGTTCCATCTCCGACTTGAACGGCATGCCGCTGGTGTGAGACATCACATCGCGAATCGTCACCAACCGCGACGGATGCTTGAGCAAAACATGCTCGGCATCTTTCTCGACCTCCACCCACATCCCTCGGAACTCCGGCAGATACTTCTCGATGGGATCGTCGAGCTTCACCTTGCCTTCATCGACCAACAGCATCAGCGCCGTACCGGTGATCGGCTTGCTCATCGACGCGATCCAAAACAGCGAGTCCGCCTTCATTGCCTGCTTCGCGCCGACATCCATGAAGCCGACGGTCTCAAGGCTGAGCACCTTGTCTTTGTTCGCGACAACCGTGACCGCGCCGGCCAGCGAACCGCTCTCGACGAACGGCTGCAACGCCCCAGGAATACTCGGCTCAGCGGCCGGCAGAGGTGCGGATGCGACGACGAACGACAAACAGATGAGCCAAACGCAACAGAATCGCACGATGCCAACTCCCCGAAGAGGATCGAAACAGTCAAAGCTGCCGACAAGTTAGAAAGAGGACGCAGCGGCGGCTACTTCGCGGGACAGGTTTTCAATCTGCCCGTCAAGATTGGCCAGGCAGGTTGAAAACCTGCCCCACGGAGAACACGAATGGCTGCCTCGGCACGCGGCACAAATCGAAGTCGGCCATGAGTGCCTTCGCACGAATCGGCTCGCGAGTCGGCCGCAGGCCGCACGACCACGCCAGTAGACCGATCAGTTCACTGGACGTGACCCCTTGTTGCCGCAGCGTCGCAAGTCGCGTGTCGCCGTGCCTCTTCGCGAGGCGGCGTCCGTCTGGTCCGATAACGAGCGGGATGTGGGCGAACATCGGCGGCATCCAGTCGAAGGCGGCGTACAGTTCGAGTTGTCGAAACGTGCTTGGCAAGAGGTCGTCGCCGCGCAGGACTTCGGTCACTCCCATCGCGTGATCGTCGCACACGACTGCGAGTTGATACGCCGGCGAGCCGTCCATCTTTCCGATGACAAAATCTCCCAGAGCCTGTCGCACATTCGCCTCTTGCGACCCGGCAATGCGGTCGTCAAATCGAAACGCCTGATCGGTCGTGCGAAACCGCCAAGCGAACGGCGGATCGCGCAACTTGTCCACGTCACCAGCCGAGCGTTTCGCGCAGGTGCCCGGATAGATCGGCCCTTCGTGTTCGACATGCGGCGCGCTGGCGGCGGATTCGATGTCCGTGCGTGTGCAAGTGCAGGGGTAGACACGCTCGTCCCGCTGCAGACGAGCCAATGCTTCACGGTACGAGTCGATCCGTTCGGTTTGCACATACGGGGCGTGTGGCCCGCCGATGTCGGGGCCTTCGTCCCAGTCGAGTCCCAGCCAGCGAAGGTCATCAATCGCCTGCTGAGTCGCTCCGGCTTTCACACGCGGCGAGTCGATGTCTTCGATCCGCAGAATCAATCGGCCGCCTCGCGAACGAATCGACAACCACGCCAGCAAGTACGTCCGCGCGTTGCCGACATGCTGCGCTCCGGTCGGCGACGGGGCAAGCCGGCCCACAGGAATCGCGGAGATCGTCGAAGTCGTGTTCATCAAAGTCGCATCGGTACGCCGCGATCCGCCATGTACCGCTTGGTCTCGACAATCGTGTATTCGCCGTAGTGAAAGATGCTGGCCGCGAGCGCGGCACTGGCGTGGCCAGTCGTCACTGCCTCGAACAAGTGTTGCGGGCCGCCCGCTCCACCGCTGGCAACGACAGGGATGCTCACGGCATCGGCGACCGCGCGAGTGATCTCCAAGTCATAGCCGTCTTTCGTGCCGTCGGCATCCATGCAGGTCAGGACAATCTCGCCGGCACCCAGCCGTTCGACTTCGCGAGCCCATTCGACGGCTTGCAAACCGGTGGGAATACGGCCGCCGCTGATGTGGACATCCCAAAACTCTCGGCCCTCTTTTTGGACACGCTTCGGGTCGATATTCACGACCGTTGCACAACTGCCAAACTTGCGAGCTGTCTCAGTGATGAGCTGCGGCGTGCGCACTGCGGCCGAGTTGATGCTGACCTTTTCGGCTCCCGCTTGAATCAGTTGTGTGACATCCTCGATCGTGCGGATGCCGCCGCCAACGGTGAACGGCATGAAGATCGTGTCGGAAACTCGCTGCACGACATCGAGCATGATCTGTCGCGCCTCGTGGCTGGCGGTGATATCGAGGAACACGAGTTCGTCCGCCCCTTGTTCTTCATACCGAGCCGCAACTTCGACGGGATCGCCCGCGTCGCGCAGGTTCAGAAAGTTGACCCCTTTGACGACTCGCCCGGCGTGAACGTCGAGGCACGGAATAATTCGCTTGGCAAGCATGATCGCGGTTTTCGTGTGCCACGGCTGTGTCAGCCGTGAAGGTGGCGAGCAGCCACGGTTCAAAGAGCCGTGGCACAGGACAAGTTACTTCTCGGACGGCAGCAATTGCACGGCGTCAACGATGACGTAGCCGTCAGTGTCGGTGTTGCTGATGACGATCTTGGCGGGTTTCGAGGCTTCAAAGCGATAGACACCCAGCGAGCGGAAACCGTCTTTCGCCTCTTTCTTCTGGTCGAGCTTCACGGCTTTCTCGCCGTCGGCGGACGTGATCGTGATCGGGACGTTTGTCGCGCGATTCGGATTCTGCGTGTACGCGACGCGCACATCGTACTTGCCGTCCTTCGGAATCTTGAACGTGAACTCGGCGCGGCAGTTTCCCTTGGCGGAGTTGTTGTCGTGGATGTAGTCGGCTCCGACAAAGCCACTGGTCGAGGAACTGCGAGTCCAATCGCCGGTCAGCTTCGCGTCGGTGTTGTCGATCACGATGCCGGGAAGCTTTGCGGCATCGAGACCAGGATTCCGTTTCGGGCCGGTCCAGTCGAGAGTTTGTTCATCAGCCAGCAGTCGTTCGCGCAGCTTCGGGTACGGGACGTCTTGCACGCTGCTGTTGGCATCAATCGCCATTGCAGCAGCGGTCGCGGCCGATTGGCCGAGCACCATGAAAACTGGCTCCATGCGGATCGAGCCGTAGGAAATGTGCGTCGCAGCGAGGCAAATCGGCACCAACAGATTCGAGCACTGCGATTTCTTCGGCACGATGGAGCGATACGAAATCGGGTACGGGCTGAAGCCGCCGACTTGCACGTCTCCTTCGTTCCAGACGCGACCGTCCTTCGCGTAGCGCTGCGTGTTGTGCGAATCCATCGTGTAGGCGGCGAGACCGACTGAGTCCTCGGCGACGACGCGGCCTTGGCAGTTGTGCTGCGTCATCACGTAGTCCGAGATCAGCCGCCGAGCCTCGCGGACGTAAAGCTGATGCGGCCAGTTGTCGTTGTCGGTGAACTCGTCTTTCGCCAGGCCCAGACGCTGGAAGTGCGACCGCACGGATTCCGGCACTCGCGGGTGATTCGCTAGAGACCACAGCAGGCCGCTCGTGTAGCTGATGTGCTCTTTGTAGATGCGTTCGCGAGTCGCGTAGTCACCGTCCGGGTAGTCGTAGTTCGCTCCGATGAAGTCGGTGCTGATCGCGAAATTGTTGTTCGTGTCGGTCTTCCGATTCGGCATGAAGATCGGATTCCACGGAATGCGAGTGTCCCCCGCCTCGCAATTGCGGAAGAGCACCTCCCAACGCTTTTCGTCGTAGTCGGCAGGCTTCGGCCACGCTCGGCGGTTCTCGGCGACATCGGTCGTGCAGAGCCGCAAGTTGTACGTCTGCACGCGGCGATCCTCGGCTCCCTCTTCGCCCGGCCCGTCCTTGTGGACGAGCGGCAGCAGCCCGCTCGTCGGATCGCCCGGCTTCACGAACGGATCGACGGCCTTGATGAATTGATGATGCGTGGCGTTCTTGGTCTGCACTCCGTTGAGTGTCTCGCCGTACTTGGCGTTCGCCTCGCGGCCGACGTGATAGTCGATGCCCGCCTTCGCCAGCAGATCCCCTTCGTAGGTCGCGTCGATGAACATCGAGCCGGTGAACGTCAGCCCGCTTTCCAGTCGGATGCTGACGATTCGCTCGCCCACTTTGACGACGCCGCTCTTCAGGTCCAGGCGGCCGGTGACGATGGGCACCTTCGCGGCCTTGAGCATGTCGCGATAAATTGCCTCGGCAACGTGCGGTTCGAAGGTCCACATCTCGGTCTCGCCCGACTGCCGATTGCTGCGATACGCCTCACGCTTCTCCCACTTCCAGGCGTCGTCCTTGGTGTAGTGCTCGGCGACCGCCCGATAGAAACCGCGCGACAGGCCGCCGATCGCAGATTTGTTCCCGATGTCGGTCGCTCCCAATCCTCCGGAGGTCAATCCGCCGAGATGTTTTGAGGGCTCGATGAGCACGACCGACTTCTTCATCTTCGCGGCCTGCACCGCCGCAATGATCCCGCCGGACGTGCCACCATAAACTACGATGTCGTACGGTGGACTCTTCGTCGCCACGTCCGCCGCCAACAGCGAGGACGGGCACACCAGAGCAATCACAATCAAACCGACAAGCCCACGCATGAAGTCGTCCTTTGGAATTTGCACGGACCGGACATCAGCCAGGAAAGGCTGATCTACGAGCCGAGTATTTTCTCCAAAATGGCGATCCTCTTGCGAGTCACTTGAAGACGAACTTGGCCGCAAAGAACACAAAAAGACTCAAAGAAGGGAATCCCTCTTTGAGTCTTTTTGTGTTCTTTGTGGCCAATCAACCGCAGCCTAGTTTCGGCTGGTGCTCGGTTTTGTCGGTAGCGCGGTGCGCACCGGATTTTGGCCGGCACCTTTGAAGCTGGGGCCGATGGCTGGCTTCGTGGATGTGGGCTGCTCGTCGTCGTCGTCGTCGTCATCGTCCGGATCGGTTTGCGCGATTTGCGGCTTGGCCGTTGTGGCCGGAGCGGCTTTCGTGCTGGCAGTGCTGCCAGTTTCGCTGGCTTTCCACGCGGCGACGGACCAGTGCTCGTAGGTATCGACCACGCCGGTACCGAGATCATCGAGCCAACCTCGGAAGGCCTTGGTCGTCACGGCTTCGTTCGAGATGACTCGTTGCAGGACGAAGCGGCGGTTGGTCGCGACGTAGGCAAAGAACTTGCCGTTGCCGAGTCGGTCATTGTCGGACAGCAAGCGCAACAGCGCGGTGCGCGGCACGTCGGCCGACGACTTCGGCAACTGGTCGAGCCACGCCATCAGCCAGATGGACGAGCCGTCTTGGCTGAGCACGGCCGTCATCGAGAGATTCCATTCCTCTTTGTTTTGCACCGCTTTGAACTCGAAGTCGTAGCGGCTTTCGGCCTTCTTGGCTTCGAAGCCCATCGCTTTGAGCAAATTGCCGAGTTGCTCTTCGGTGATCGAACCGGGCTTGGTCACTTTTGGAGCGGCATCGGCCTTGGCGGCGCTCGTGGTTGTCGGCTTCGGAGTCGGGTCGGCCGCCGGCAGCGACGGCACGCCGAGGAAGGTCCACGCCGTCACCAGCACGGTGACAGCTCCAGCCCAGAATTCATTTCGCAGAGAAATCTTCATCGCGTGACACTCCTTTGTCGCAATTTGCCACGCCCCCCGTGGCACATTTTGCCGCTGGACGTCTCGGCCGCGAATCCGTTCCGGCATCGAGCATCAAGCTGAGGCAAACAGGTGATCCAGACAAATTTGGGACCACGTCTCGAACTGGTCGCGATCGTGCGCCAGTTCCGCAGGCGTGGCAAAGCCTGTCTGGATTATCGACTGTTCGCGTGGACGAACTTGGGGCGCGTCCAACTCAAAAATGTGAACGATGCCCAGATGCACTTTGCCAACTTCGGTCAAGTCGTCGTTGATCAGCCCGACACAGCGATGTCGGTAGCCGGCTTCCAGGAAGACTTCCTCCTCGATCTCGCGACGCATGCCTTCGAGGTACGACGAGCCGCCGGCGTTCTCATCAATCGAACTGATGTGTCCGCCGATTCCGACCGATCGCTTGCCGAGCAATCGCGATTCTCCCTGCCCCTTGTCTCGGCGGTACGAAAAAATCTGATCGCCGCAGCGGAAGACGCAGTACGGGATGAGCTGCTTGAAGCTGGGGTCTTGCTCCATCGTGTCACGCGGCCGGTAGCTGGTGTAGGCCGGATCGAGCAGCGTCTTCAGATAGCGATCCGCGTCCGGATTGAAACCTTGAAAGTACCCGACCTCGTGAAACAGTAGAGTCGGGACAACGAGCACCTGCTCGACGGCAGTGGCGATGGCAGTCATGAATCCTCCTGGTTGAGTCTTCGGGGGAGTCCGAAAGTGACCGGCGGAGTTTGACGCGACCGCTGTCCGCCGTGAAGTTCGCCGGGGTGACAGTGAATTCTGGCGAGCCCGCTGCCTTGCCGCATGGGAATGGGATCGCTCTGCTCACAAACGACTGGCGGAATGGACGAACGCTGCGAGCATCACAATGACACTTGTCGGTTGGTTACTTTCGATTCTCGGATACGGGCTGACGCTGTTGTTGTTGCCCGTCGTGTTGTTGGTCAAAAAGCGGCAGCCGGTGTCGAGCGTGGCTTGGATGCTGTCAATCGTGTTCATTCCGATTGGCGGGGCCGTGTTGTTCTTGGTGTTCGGAATCAATCGAGTCGAGCGGCGCAAGGCTTCGAAACAGCGTTCAACGGAACAATTGGCGGAGCAGCGCCCGCAACGATTGGAATTTCCTAGGGAACCGCGCGACGATGATCGAGTGGAGACATGCCGACTGATGCGGTTGGCTCAGCGACTGACCGAAACCTGGCCGACCTACGGCAACGACATCGAACTGTTGACGGACACGAATCGTACGCTGGGATTGATCGAACAGGCGCTGCTCAACGCGCGCGAGTCGATTCACCTCGAATATTACATCTGGCAGTCCGACCGCACGGGCACGCGGATTCGCGACTTGTTGATCTGCAAAGCTCGCGAAGGGGTGCGTGTGCGATTCCTGTACGACGGGTTTGGTTCGTTCTGGCTGACGAATCGTTTCTTGAGGCCGATGCGCGAGGCGGGAATTCAAATCGCGACCTTCTTGCCCGGCCAGTCGTTTCGCGAGCGGTGGTCCCTGAATTTGCGGAATCATCGCAAGATCGTCGTGGTCGATGGCCGCGTGGCCTTCACCGGCGGCATGAACATCGGCGACGAGTACATCGGCCGCAGTTCGGCGTTTGGCTTTTGGCGGGACGCGCACTTGCGAGTCGTCGGGCCGGAAGTGCGGCAACACCAGTTGGTCTTTGCCGAGGACTGGTTCTTCGCGACCGGTGAAGTGCTGCCGGAGGCCGAATCGTTTCCACCCTCGGAGGCTGCCGGTGTGGTGACGGCTCAGACGGTCAGCGGCGGTCCCGAAGAGGAGACGTCGATCTTTCAAGCCTTGATGCTGGAGGCCATCAATCAGGCCCAGGACCGAGTGCTGTTGGTGACGTCGTACTTTGCTCCGCCCGGTGCGATCATCAGCGCGCTGGAGAACGCAGCGTTTCGCGGAGTTCGTGTGCGGCTGTTGTTGTCGGGCCGAATGAATCATTTCTTGACCCTACTGGCTGGCCGTGCAATCTACGATTCGCTGCTGAGAGCGGGCGTTGAAATCTCGGAATACCAGCGAGGCTTGTTGCACTCGAAGACGCTGACCATCGACGGGCATTGGTCGCTCGTCGGTTCGGCAAATGTCGATTGCCGCAGCCTGTTCTTGAACTTCGAGGCGGGCATGGTTCTGTACGATGAACGTCTCGCGGAACAGTTAGAGCAACAGTTCGAACGGGACGCTCAAGACTCGATCCGCATCATCCCAGAGGTTTGGGATCGTCGTCCGTGGTTCCACGTCATGGGCGAGAACTTCTGCCGGTTGTTTACGCCGGCCTTGTGAGAACGCATTGTGTTCGGCATTTCGCAAAATCTGATCGGCTGGTTCCTCGTGACCTCGCTGGCGACGTTTGTGATCAGCGGGGTCGCTCTGCCGTGGCTGCTGACGCGACTGCCGGAGGATTATTTCCTCGAGACGGATCGCGCGGTTCGTCCGCCGTGGCCTCGTCATCGCGCGTTGTACTGGGCGTGGCGTCTGCTGAAGAATCTGTTGGGAGTCGTGCTGTTGCTGGCGGGATTCGTGATGCTGGTCACTCCTGGCCAGGGGATTCTGACGATCTTGGCCGGACTCTGGCTCATGGACCTGCCCGGCAAACGTCGCTGCGAGCGACACTTGATCGGCCGGCCCAAAGTGCTGGCGTCGGTCAACTGGATTCGCCAGAAATCCGGAAAGCCACCGTTTCAAGTTTCCACAGAGCGGGAGGAAATCGCCTCATGATGCGATTGGTCACGTACAACATTCACAAGGGGATCGGTGGCAGCGACCGTCGATACGACCTTGAACGCATCATCGAAGTGCTGCACGTCTTGGAGGCGGATTTTTTGTGTCTGCAAGAAGTGACGGTCGACCTGCCGCGCACGAGTCGCCACGATCAAGCCGACATACTGGCCGAACGGTTTCGGCCGATGTTCGCCACGTTCCAGCAAAACGTGCATTGGAAAGTTGGCGGCTATGGCAATTTGTTGCTGTCGCGCTGGCCGTTGCTCGAACACCATCGCATCTCGTTGCAGTTTGGCCAGAAGAAGCCACGCGGCGCGCAGTTGGTCGTGGTCGAGACTCCATCAGGACCGCTGCGTGTGACCAACTGGCATCTAGGGCTGAGCGAAGGTGAACGCCATTGGCAGACGCATCGACTGCTGAATCATCCGGTTTTTCACTCGACGGCCGAGCACCCGACGCTGATGTGTGGCGACTTCAACGACTGGCGAAACACGCTCGGTCAGGCACTGTTGAATCCGAAAGGGTTCGCTCAAGCGACGTCTCCGGCCGGAAAGTTCCGCTCATTTCCCGCCGCGTTGCCGGTGATCTCGATCGACAAAGTCTTTCACTGCGAGGGCATTGCCATTGAGTCGGCGCATCTCGTCAAGACACGTCAATCGCGACGAGCGTCGGATCATCTGCCGCTTGTGGTCGATTTTGGAATGACTCGATGATCCAGATCACGCGGGTTAGCGGAATCGTAATTCGCCACCGACGGTGATTCCCTGCCAGACCATCTGCTGAAAGCCGGCGTTGGCTACGATCGCGGCCGGAGGCGCGGAACCATTGTCGTTGTAATAGATGTTGTTCGCCGGCCGAGAAATGCCGTTCGCAACCATGATTTGATAGCTGCCGAAGAGCGAGAAATTATCCCGCAGATTTACTTTGCCGTAGAACGAGAAGTCTCCAATCGGAGCAAAGTGCGACCCGCTTTGCGTCGTTTCGACGACCGGGTCGCCAGGGCTTCGCAATCGTTCCGTACGAACCTTCGCGTCGTAGTTGTTGATGCCGAACGCGACCTTCGGTTCAAAACCCAGCGTGGCCCAACGATTGACAATCTCAAATCGCATACCGATTTGCGGGGCATAGATGCGGTTTGTGGCGTCGGAATCGATCTCGCTGACCAACGGTGGGGCCAACAATCCTTGCTGATTGATCTCGCCGCGTTGGGTGAGCCGTTCATTGAGGTCGATGAATCGAAACCCGGCCATCGGACGCACAACAAATCCCTGCTCGTACGGCGAATTCGCCACCCAGTTGGCTTCAGCGCCAAACATCTGAGTCGTCTGAGACATCTGAAACGAACTGTCATACAGGAACAAATTGTTACTCGGCTGTCCGCTGAGCAGCGTGCTGGTTGCGTATTGAATCTGAGTTTCCGGAGCGAGCACCGGAGCGGGCAGCACACCCAAGAACTGACCACTTTGAGCACGGCTGAACGTGAAGTAGTTGGCTTCCAACGATCCTGCAGTTGTGGTCAATCCCACAGTGCCACGAAATCCTTGGACGTTTCGGAAGTGCAAGGCATTCGTGGTCGGAACTTGAGCGGTCGCGGGCTGCCCAGCGACCGTCGCTTGAAATGGTTTCGAAGCATCGACAACACCGGCAACGGCAGAACCCAGCAGTTGGTTCCCCGGTCCCTCAAAATTCCATTGCAGGTATTCAGTCCGGAGCCAAGTTGACTTCGCGGTCGCAATCAGAAATCGATCGACCGGCGTGTCCTCGTAATCAAAGCCTTTGTCGCCAGCGATTCGCTCCGTCACCAACCCGTCTGGACCAATGCCGTATTGCGGATCACCGGCAAATGGGCCGTCGGCGTAGTTGTCGTAAGCAGGCACACCCCAGGCTGGCCAACTGTTTGAAGCGTCATACGGAGCAGGAGCGTAGATCCGCGGCGACGCGATCGTGCCCGGAGGCGACTGGGCTTGCGCCGTTCCCGACGCGACCAAGCTCCAAACTCCAAGCACGCAGAATACGAGGCGGCTGCCCATAATCCTCTTCCTGCCTGAACGATCAATCTCGAAGATCCGGCGGTGAAACCAGACCCACCACCATGACGACATGTCGGGATGTACCAGAGGTATCGGTCGTGACAATCAGAGAACTTGGGAGAAATCGACCAGTCGTGCCGAGAGGATGATCCAGTTGCCTGAACGAGGCCTTCACTCTGGCAAATTCTGCCGAGCGAGATGTGACCCAAACAAAAAAGACCCTCAACGGTAGCAGGCCGAAGACTTGGGTGGCTGTTGACGTGCTGAACGCTGATTACAGAGTGGGTCAGGCTGCAATCAGAAAGACCAGTCAAAAAACCAAGTCAACGACGGCCTGTATTGCCCGTTGAGGGCCTCGGCTGGGTCGGTTAATGCGGAACTTCATACGCATCCTCCGTACCAGGACTTGAATTTAATCGGCGGTTCGGAGATTTCGTTCTAACTCAATTCCTACAATTAGTTTGTTCGTCGAACGCGTTGTGATTTCGGCGCTGAAGTCGTAAGATATCGGCGCTCTTTTGCGGTTTTTCAGCGCCGAGAACCACAGCAATGAACCCTCGACAATGGTCCGACAAGGCTTTCGTTGCAATCTCGGCCAGTTTGGTTCTGATGTACTGTGTGATCGTTCTCGCCTATGTCGCGACGGTTCCAGACCTGCGATTTCGAGTACTGCTACGAGACGAATCGGCGGAACAGACTGAATCTGGAATTCTCATTCGAGAGGTTCCCGGCATTCGCTGCCGAGGTCCACAACCAGTGGTGGGCGATGTTCTTCTTCGAATCGGTGAGCAGCCGGTCCGATCGTTCAACGATTTCGCTCGAAGTCTCCGTCAAGTTCATCGCGCTCAGGTGCCGCGTGAGGGACTGCTCAACGCAGGCGTCGATCCTTCGCTGGTTCAGGAACCGCTTCCGAAGCTCGTGGAAATCGAGACTGGCGAACGGTTGATCGAAGTGGAATTCCTGAATAACGGAGCATCCCGGACTAGTTGGGTGTTTGTGCAATCGCTCCCTCTCGATGAGGTGTTGCCGACGCTTGTTTGGTTCTTGTTGCAGTTGGTGATCACCGCCGTCGGAGCACTGGCGGTTTGGCATCGGCCATTTGACCGCCCGGCGCGACTGTTCTTTGCTATGTGCGTGGTGACACTGGGAGCATTCGTCGGCGGGTTCCATTGGTGGATCATCGCCAGTTCACTGGCGTTGAATATTCCGTTCGTAGGCTGTGCCGTGTTTGTCCCCGTCGTCTCGCTGCACTTTTTTTTGATTTATCCACGACGGATCTGGCCCCTGACTCAGTTTCCACGCGCGGCATTGGCGGGCTTGTACGTCGTTCCGACGGTGACGTTTCTGTGGATGGTCGGCGTCTTGGGGTATGTGCAGTGGTTCACGCCGAGTGATTCGGCGGCGACCGCACAGATCGTCCTGAAATCGCTCGCGACTTTGCATGACGGAATCTATGTGTACCTGACTTTCGCATCGGGCTGCTTTCTGGTGATGCTTGCGGCGTTGGCCCAGGGTTATTTGCGGACCACGAATCCGGTCGAGCGAAATCAGTTGAAGTGGATGTTTTGGGGCGGAGTGTCCGCAGTGCTACCAGTCGGGTACACGTTGTATTTGGCGCTGTTCGACCGCGTGGAGTTTGCGTTGGGGCGAGCCAGGTTTGCGATGTTCCTGGCTAGTTTGTCGTTCATGCTGGCTTATGCGGTCGCGATTCTGCGATTTAAGTTGATGCTAATTGACCAGATTGTCAGCAAAGGAATGCGGTACTATGCGGCCAGTTTTGGGCTGACGGCGGCATTTGCCGGATTGATCTCGCTCGGCGGATTGACCTCAAATTCTTGGAACGCGGGAGGGCCAGCGTTTCCGGAGCGACAGCAAGTTCTGTTGTTGGGAGCCGTACTGGCGGTTGCCGTCACGATGTTGTTGTGGGGGCGGGACCGGTTGCAACAATTCATCGATCTGCGTTTTTATCGAGAGAAATATCAACTCGACAAAGCCCTGCAACGGATTAACCGAGCTGTTGAGAGCGTTGTCGACCGCGAGACATTGGCGCACCGCATGATCGGTTCCTGCCGCGAGGTTCTGCGGGCAGAGCGAATCGCCGTCTATTTGCGAGATGTTGAAAGTTCCACCTTTCAATTGATCGCGGTCGAAGGAGCTTCCGATCTCCCTGCACAGATCGTGGCGGATGATGAGTTGATGCAGACGTTGCACACCGAGTCCGCCATTGCGCGATCGATGAATCCACTTCTGAGCGGGCCATCCTCGGTGCAGCAAACAATGCGCAGCCTGCGAGCGGAATTGTTGTACGCCTTTGTGAGCGACGGTGAGTTGGCAGGAGCGGTCGCTCTCGGACCAAAGCAAAACGGGACTCCGTACACAGCCGAAGATCTGACGTTCCTCAACGCGCTGGGCCAGATTACCAGCGTTGCGATGCACAGCGTCAAGGTGCATCAAGACCTCTCGCGACTAAACGAGGAAATGCAACTCAAGGTCGTGAAGATCGACGAGCAGCGGCGTGTGATCACCATGCTTCAGCAAGAGATTCGGACGACTCAAGCCGGAGATGCTCCGCCCAAGCCAGAACCGTCGGCCGAAGATTTCGAACGTGGGCACATCATCGGTAGCAGTCCCGCGATCCAAAAAGTGCTCGACACGGTTCGGAAGGTTGCGCAGAGCGAGTCGTCCGTGTTGGTCACGGGGCCTAGCGGCACCGGCAAGGAATTGCTCGCACACGCGATTCACGTCAACAGTTCGCGGCGAAACGGAGCGATGGTCAGTGTGCATTGTGCGGCGTTGTCTCCGAGCTTGTTGGAAAGCGAACTCTTCGGACACGTCAAAGGAGCCTTCACGGGAGCGTACAAGGACCGCGTCGGACGTTTTGAGTCCGCCCACGGCGGGACTCTGTTTTTGGACGAAATCGGCGACATTTCGCTGGAAACTCAGATCAAGCTGCTGCGCGTTTTGCAGACTCGGCAGTTCGAACCCGTCGGCGGAACGCGCACGGTGCAAGTGGATGTGCGGTTGATCGCGGCGACGAACCAAGACTTGAAGAAGTTGATCGTGGAAGGGAAGTTTCGCGAGGATCTCTATTATCGACTGAACGTCATCAGCATTGTTTTGCCGACACTGGCGGAGCGCAAGGAGGACATTCACGAGTTGTCATTGCACTTCTTGAAGCGGACCTCTCAGCGACTGGGCAAGCCTCTTTCGCAGATTGACGACGATGCGCTCGACGCACTGAAACGCTACTTCTGGCCGGGCAACATCCGCGAACTCGAAAACGTCATCGAACGCGCCGTCGTGCTCGCCGACGGCGAGAACATCACGTTGCACGATCTACCGCATGAGGTGCTCGAAAGGCGAACGCCACCGGTCAGAGGTTTTGCGTCACGGCCAAATGTCGATTCGAGATCGCCGCGCGGCAGCAATCACGAGCGTGTTGAAGAACCAGCCGTGGTCGGCTCGAATGCATTCGCCAGTGGTGCGTTTGACGAGATCGCTGAACGAGAGGCTTTGGAAGACGCGCTGCGATCTGCCCGCGGCAACAAGGCGGAAGCGGCGCGACTCCTCGGAATTCCACGCAGCACGTTGTTCAGCAAGTTGCGCAAGTACCGCATCAATAAACCTCGCTAGTCGAGACCTCTGTTCGCAGGAAGGATGATGTGATGAGCCGACTCACCGGCACACGACTCTCGTTGGTCAGCTTGCTGGTCGCAATCGCTTCGACCGTGGCGAATGCCGCCGATTGGGGAACAGTCAAAGGCCGTTTCGTGTTCGATGGGACGCTGCCAGAACGGCCGAAGCTGGTGCTCAACAAAGATGTCGAGTTCTGCGGCAAACATGAGCCACGCACGGAAAAACTGGTGGTGCATGCAGACGATCGCGGAATCGCGAACGTCGTGATCTGGCTCGACACCAAGCCGGGCGAGAAGTTCGCGATACATCCGTCGTTCGAGGAATCTGCGTCGGCGAAAATCAAGCTGTCGAACAAGGGTTGCCGCTTCGATCCGCATGTCTGTGTGCTGCGAACCGGGCAGACGCTCTTGATCGAGAATTCCGACCAAGTCGATCACAACACTGCGGCGGGCTTAGATCGCAATGCACCGTTCAACGATTTGACACCGGCCGGCAAGTCCGTCAACCGGCCGCGTTTCACTCAATCCGAAAAACTTCCGGCTCAAGTGCAGTGCTCGATTCATCCGTGGATGATCGGCTGGCTGGTTGTGAAGGATCATCCGTACGTCACCGTCACCGACGAACATGGCCGCTTCGAATTGAAGAAGCTGCCTGTCGGCGAGCACACGTTTGTCGTTTGGCACGAACTCCCCGGCTTCGTGCAAGAAGTGACTCGCAACGGCCAGACGGAATCCTGGAAGCGCGGCAAAGTGACGGTACGAGTCGCTGCCGGCGAGACTGAATTTGGCGAGGTACGAGTGTCGGCGGAGTCCCTGAAATAACCGCCTCGTTCGCCACCGACCGTGGCGCAGGCGAGACGCCTGCTCCACAATCGACGACATTCATTTCTTCGCGGCCAAATCCTTGATGCGAACGTTGCGGAAGACGACCGCGTCACCGTGGCCAGCAAAGCCGAAGTGGCCTTTTTCGCGATCCTTTCCGGGATGCGGCGAGTTGGCCATGAATTCCTTCACGTCTTTGAGATCGCAGTCGAGGATCACCGTGCCGTTCAACACGACCTTGATCGTCGAGCCTTTGACGGTGACTTCCTGAACGTTCCACTCGCCATTCGGTTTTTGGAAGCCCCGTTTGGCGGCGACCATGCCATAGGCTGAGCCATGCACTTGTCGCGGATCGAGTTTGCCTTTGACCTTGTCGTAGTTGTCGTCGAGCACTTGCAGCTCGCACATGCCGACGTAAGCGGTGTCTCCCTGGCCCGGATATCGGATGGCGAGTCCATTGTTTCCACCGGATGGGACTTTGAAATCCAGACGCACGACGAAGTCGCTGTATTCCGCTTCGGTGAAGATCGTGCCTCCCTTGCCCGCTTTACAGGAGATCGCACCCTCCGAGACGTCGTAGTTATCGACGGGGCCTTTCCAGCCGGCGAAGTCCTTGCCATTGAAGATGCTGACGAAGCCGTCCTTCTTCTCTTCGTTCGACAGTTCGGCGGCCACGAGTCCGCAGACTGAGGCGATCAACGTCAACGACAAACTCAAGCCGATCCAGGCAGACAAGCGACGCATCGGAAACTCCCCTCGAGTGCATGTGTGACAGATATTCCTGCCCGCCGTTCGGGCCAACGAACGGTCAAGATATCTCGCCAGCATGACCTCGCAAGCGTGAGGCTTCGAATTCGTCAGGTCAATTCGGCACTCACGAGCCGCGGCGACGGAACCAGGAGACCCCCGCCAGCATTCGAGTCGGCATCGTGAGTCGTTGTTCTTCGGACGGAGCGGGAACGATGACCGGCGGCGTTTGGCTGGTGAGCTTCGGCCGGAACACCACCGCCAGCAACAGCGGCAGATACCACAGCACGTAAGCTCCGCCTTGCTGCGGATACCACAATTGCGTGGCAACGACGATCGCCGTCGAATGGCCGAGCAAATGTTCGAGATTCTTTTCTCTCGGCAAGAACGTGAGGATCAGCAGCATGACGAAGAAAGCGACGATCACTGGAATGCGATACACGCCGGAGTAAGCACTCCAGAATCCGGCCGCATCACTGCCGAGCGTGAGGCTGCTCCAGTCGATTGAGCCGAGGATTTGTTTCGTGAAAGAATGCGAATCGACCGAGGTCAGCAGCAAGCTGGCGGCCAGAACCGCTGCCACGACACCCACGGCGGCGACAAACCGACCGGCACCTTGCTTGCCATAAAACACCGCCCAAAGCGGCAGAAGAAACAGGGGGAACATCAATGTTCCACACGCTAAGCCCATCAGTCCGCCAGCAATCAGTGGACTGCGATAGGCGACGAACGCCCACACGATCAGCGCGGCGGGCAGCACATGGTTCACCTTGCCGACATCGATCGCCGTGCAAGGGAGCAGCAAATACAACGTCGCCATTGCCAGTCCGGAGTTCACGTCGCCGAAGAGCCGTTTGCCGAGAAACCACAATCCCGATACCACCGCCAGATGAGCCAACACGGCAGTCGCTCGCGCGGCAATCTGTTCGACCGCCCAGCGATCTTCCTGCTTCGGCGAACCGCCCGACACGGCAATTTCTGAAGCCGCCAAAACCGGAGCCGCCAGCACGCGAGCGGTCGGGCCAGCGGGAACTTCTTCGGTGATGGGTTGTTCTAGAGTCGTATCCTGTCGCTTGCGCAGTTCATCCGCGCGGCGGACAGTTTCGACCGTCCCCTGCGGCGGCGGTTCCGTCAGCGCCTTGCTGATCAGCAGAACAAATACAGAGACCGTCAAGAATGCCATGCCTGCTGAGTTCAGATTCTGCTCCAACAACGGACGGCGTTTCCAAAAACTGTCGCTGAACAGTCTCGCCAGCAAACAACCCGTCACCACGAACAGCCACCCGTATCCGTAGTCTTTGCCGTGCTGCACGAGCAACAACCCCGGAGCGATCGACAGCAACAACACGAGGTCCAGATTTCGCAGCGAGAAGATTCGGTTGAACCGAAAGAAGACCGCCAGGATCAGCAGCAGCGACAAATAGAACCAGGTGGCATCGCTCACCGAGTATCCGTACTGGCGAAGAATGGCGTCCATAGGCGATGACTGGCGGAGTTCGCACGGTCGGAAAAACCAGATCGGCTGTGATCAGTCCAGTTTCATTCCGCAGCAGACAAATCTCGACGCCAGGGGCTCCTGAGAAAAGGCATCACGCGAGCCATCCAACACTCGACACGCAATGGAATTGTTTCGGCACGGCTCTTCGCCACGCTTCCATCTTCCGATGAAATGATCCACTGGAAAAAACTGACTCGCAGACTGGAGGCACAGTCAGCGGGTCTGGCAGTGACCCCGAAAAGTGGGCTCAGAATACGCTGCTCGACTCTGTGTTCCAACGAAAAAATGGCGGTCTGAACATTTTCGGCAGTTCGAACCCTCTCCCGCTGAAACGGCTTTCGGGATCGGCAATGCGGCCGAAATCCCTACAACCGACACGATTGAGAACTCCGCTAACCATTCCGTCGTTCGACTCAAACCCTTTGCCGACAACATCGCACGAGGCGAAGTGTTAGCGGGAAACTGGCCCCTCGGCACGTTCAGTCCAGCGATAACCTTTGAGGGGCTGGCCCTGAAAGTAATGTGGTGCCGTGACCTGCGTGAGCGATTGGCCACGACGCTTCCGATCTTCCGCCGGAAGTTTCGAGCTGCCCCAAGTCACCACGATCGCGCGAACTTTGGAGGACTCGACGGACCGCGCGGCGGATGTTCGCTGCGGCTCGAAGAGAACCGTTTCCCAATCGTTCGCCTCCCGCAGTGTGACGTCGCGCCACAGGCTCCGCAGAAAAAATCGCAGTCGTGCGGGAGACGTCTCGTCGGTCGTCAGCCAACAATCATCCGGCGGCGATTCCATGATGAGTTGGCGACGAAACGCCAATAGCTCACGTTCGTCATCCGCCAAGCGTGGACGCGAGAAGATTCCATTCGTTACATCGGTCAGAACCAAAAACACAATGCACGACAACAATGCCCGGCGACTGTGAGATTCCGACTTCGCGAGTTTTCTGACCACGAGCAGCCCAGCCCAAATGACGACGGCCCCGGTCAGCACACTTGCAGCGATCCACGTCCCCGTGACCGAACTGGGCAGTCGAGCCGTCCACTGGGGCGCGAAGACAACTCCCAGCGTCCCGAGTGTCGCCGTCAGGACACTCCCCAAGCCAAATTCGCGCCGCAACGCCGCGTCCAATCCCCACGCGGCAAAAAATAACATCGGCAGCAACAGGAATCCCGGCCAGGTGACTGAGTCCGTCCAGTTCCCATGATGCTCGGACCAAGTGGCCCACCAACTCAGCCAAGCGACGACACCCCAACCGACAATAAGCCATGCGCCTTCGCTGCCGAGGCCGTCTCGGTGAGGCATCCGGCGACGAGCCAATTGCACCACTCCGATCACCGCGAATCCCAGCCAAGCTCCCATCATTTGCCACATTGCTTGCGCCGCTTCGGCCGCGCGCGTTTCAATGGGCCATACTCTGCGGAACCAGAACGAACTCCCTGCGATATTTGGCAGGCGGACTCGCTCTGAAAACGCAGACTGCCATCCGGCCACGATGGCCACAGCAATCATCGTGACCAAGACGAGACTCACTACGGCGATCAACAAGCTCGATAATCGTTGGCGAATGGCACGTTTCAAAGTGCCTCGCACTGACGGATCCTTTTTCAATAGGACCGACAACAAACTGCCGACCAGCAGCATACCCAAACCCGCAAAGGCCAATTCGCCACCAGACAGCCAACACGCCGCGAGCGCCAAGCCGCTTGCCACCAGAGGCCAAGAGACGAATGCCCTGTCGGCGGATTGATGCGTGAGCATTGCTCGAAAGGCCAACACCGCAAACGCCAACGGCAGCGAGACGGGAGGCAAAGATTCGCTCAGGATGAAGAATTCTCGATGCCCACAAGCCAGACACACGACCAACAATGCAAACCGACTCCCGCCAACTTTCTTGGCCAAGCCATTCAGACACAGCAACAGGAATGCGGAACTCAAATACGACACCAACAACAAGCGACTCTCCGAAGACAACAGCTCGACTTGCAGTCCCAGTGCCGTCGCCAAGGTCGCCAACGGAAACGCAGGTGACGAACTCTCCGCCGCGTCGCGTGAGGCGGTGACGAACCAATCCATCGGCCGTTCGCCAGCCACGACGTCGAACGCGAGCAACCCCTGCCGACACGTCGCCTCATCCAGCGAGCGATTCCAAAATCCCAACAAGCCGGGCAAGAACGCCAGCAGGACCACGAGCGGTTGCACAACCGAAGCGCGGCGAGCGGCCGGCAGCAATTCTCTCGCCGGCTCGCGAACAAGTTCCATCAGCCGCGCATCGTTGACGACTTCCACCGACGGTCTCCATCACGTACTCGTGACACACAACGCTGGTCAGCCCACATTCGATGCTGTCTGTGAACGCTTCCAGACGATGATGTCATCCAGGATCGTTTCCAGACCCAACTGCGGCGTCGATCCGATCGTCTGCCTGAGGCGACTCACATCCGGAACACGGCGGCGCACATCCTCGAAATCATCACCGTAGGCTTGGCTGTACGGCAGATGCTCGATGCGCACCGCGGGATCAACCTTGGCAATCACCGCCTCCGCAAGCTGCCGGATCGACCACGGCTTGTCGCTGCCAATATTGAAGACCCGTCCCTGAGCCGCCGGAGTCCCCATCAAACTCATGATCGAAGCGACGACCTCTCGCACATGTGCGAAACACCGCACCTGGCCACCGTCGTCGTAAACGATCACGGGGCCACCGCTGAGCGCCTGATCGACAAATCGAGGGATCACCATCCCGTAGTGTCCGACCTGCCGTGGACCAACGACGTTGAAGAACCGACCGATCACCACCGGCAACCCGTGCTTGCGAAAGTACGCCAGCGCCAGGAATTCATCAATGGCCTTCGAGCAGCCATAGGCCCATCTCGGCCGAGACGTTGGTCCGAGATGCAAGTCATCTTCCTCGGTCCACTGCTCTTTCGGATTCTTGCCGTACACCTCGCTGGTGGAGGCTAAAAAGAATGGCTTGCCTCCCCCTTGTACCGCCAACTGCAACAGAGCTTCCGTCGGATAAATGTTGGTCTCAATGGTCCGCACTGGATCGTCCGCGACCAGTTTGACTCCGACCGCAGCAGCCAGGTGATAAATCGAGTCCGCGTCGCGAACGACTTCGGCCAACAACATTTGGTCGGTGATCGAGCCAGTTCGAATCGTCAGTCGCGGATGCCCTTCCAGTCCTTTGAGATTCTCGGCTCGTCCCGTGGACAGGTTGTCGAGCACCGTGACGTGATGACCGGCCGTCAACAACTCCTCCGTCAGATGACTGCCAATGAATCCCGCTCCGCCCGTCACCAAACATCTCGACATGCAGTCCCTTTCGCGGATTCGCGTCTCGCATCGTCAGCTCAGTTGGCTCACAGAGCCGTCACCACGACTGACTGCGACAAATTAGCCGAGCCATCGCGGATGCGACAGCCTCGATCCGCGCACCGACCGACACGTCGCCTGGCGATGACACTCCGATCTCCACTCGGCGCTCAACTTGTGAAACAATTAAATGCGCCGCGCTAAGAGGGTTTGACGCGGCGAGACCTGCGGCCGAAACACGCCCGGCTGCAATCGAAAAAGTCGTCACAACCGAACCTCTTGCCGTTCCTAGCGGTTACTGTCGAAGTCCGGTCGTGACGATTGTGTCAGTTGTGATGATGGTCTCGATTGTGCTGATTCTTCCAATCGTCAGGCCAAACGATTGGCCTCAATCCCCCTCATCGAGGAGGCGAGCGTGCGTGGCAAACGACTGTTGTGCCACCACTGGTGGCCGAAAAGCCGCCAAATCCTGGTGACCTGAGAGACCACTAGGAACAGAGTTGTGAGATTGGCCGGGCTAATCCCTTGGGCAATTTTGCGGCTCGATTCGGCGGCGTGAGAGCGAAGTGGCGATTCCGAGTTCTGTTCCACTCGGAAGCCCTTCGCTCTCGGCCGCCGGCTTTTCCCTCTTGGTGGCCGTCATCAAGGCATGACGGCGTTCCCCATTTGATCGGGGGATGATTCCGAAAGTGAGTTTGGGACAAGTGATTCGGAGACGAAAGCCATAAGTTTTGATCCCATCGTGGATGAAGTCCGTCGAGTTCGTGATGAACTCGTGTCATCCACCGCCAGCAATGTTAGAAAGAGAAGCCTCGCAAGTCTCGTAGCCGAATTGCCGCAAGTCGCTGACGGGCAAATTATCTCTGCTCCACACGAATGACCGCGCGGCGATAGCGGGTCAGTGGCGGCGTGCCGCTGTCTTGAAGCTCCAGAATGATGTGGAGCGTTTGATTCACGGCGTCGGTGGGGATGGCCACTTTCGCTTGCTGGGTGTCGGCACCGGCGATTTCCACGGGGCTGCGGTACGACGAGGCTTCGGGATAGAACCACCAGCGCGGTTGCAGCGAGTCTTCGTCGGGATCGGTCGATCCGGTGGAGGAGAGTTCGACGACGCTGCCTGGCTTCGCGCTGAGGACGAGCGTGTCTCGACTCGGCTGGCCGTTGAGCAGCGGGCGTGGAGGATGATTGGCAGCGGTCGGCGGCTTGACGCACCAATCCAGACGCGCGGCGAATTCCTTTTGAAACGCGGGTCGCCAGCGCCACACGGTCGTCCGAGCGTCTTTCACCTCGCCGACTTTGTCCGTCGCGCCGCGAAAGAGGTGATCGCGTTCCGGTTCGAAGCGTCCGCCCCAGCCGCCCCATTCGGGATGATCGGGGTCGCTTAGTCCCAACGGCAGGAAAAAGAACCACGACGGCGTGTCCCCTTCTTTGATCGCGCTGTGCGGATTCGGTGCGGTCCAAGTTCGCGGCGGATACATCGCGCCGAGCGGCCCGTGATTCTGGCAGATGTTGGATTCCATCCAGTCACGCGACACGAGCGATTCGTCGCCACCGAGATACAGACCCCGATAGGCGGCCTCGCGACGGTCACGTCCGGCAGGAACGCGAGCCAGGATGTAGAACAGACCGGGGAACTCGGACAGCATCCAATCAGCGATGCGGTCCTGGTCGCCGATGTCGTACACACGCACTTTGGCGGCGAACGCTTTGAGGCCGTCCTCACCGCGCTCGTGACGCACTCGCCACAACGCCTGAGCCAAATCGGTCTGCCCGCCCCACATCACAATGTTCAACCGGCGCGAGTCCGCTCGCTCGGCACACGAAACAATCCAGCGGGAGCCTTCCGTGTCATGCCCTTCGCCAATCGCATCGCGGCCGCGCTTCGGGTTGCCGGACTTGATGACCTCGCGCAGCTTCGCGGTTTCGGGAAAGCCTTCCGCATGTCGCGTGAGGTTCTCGCGGACTTGGCCGTAGGCATCCACGATCTCGCGGATGAGTTGTGGCTTGGTCCCTGTCGCTTTGAGTTCGTCGAGCGTTGGGGCCGACGCGATCAATCCTTCGATGTCAAACTCGTTGCTATGCACCATCAGTCGGATCAGCGATTGCTGATCGTCAGGATCACCACCACCGATGTCGGTGAGCACGATCAGTCGAGGTCGCTCGGCGGTTGTCGGTGTTCCGGCTGGACGCGGCTCCGCAGCTCGAACTGTCAACGACCACAGCCCAGCGATCACCAACAGAGCCGCGGTCGCGATGCGTTTGTCAGACATCAGTCGCTCCAATTCCAAGCAGCTATTTTGCCAGCAGCTTGGCCATCAGGAATTCATTCGCGTTGGCGTACCTCTCGGACTTGGAGACTCCGGAAATCAGCAGGTGGCATTCGTGGCCAAGCTTGTCGGATTTCTCTTTGAGCTTTACGCCGTAGACCGGGTGGTGGATGCCGTGGCCGGCGTCCTTCGACGGGAGCGTCATGTCGGCTCCGTAGGTCATCAGGAGCGGCGGGTCTTTGCCGTCAATGTGGTTGTAGGCGGAGAACTCGACGTACAGCGGGCGGTGTTTTTCGTAGTTGGTCAGAGCTCCTTCGATGGTCTTCTCGCCGACGGCCATGTTGATCATGCGATGCTTGAGCACGTTCGGCCCCAGCCAGTCTTCGCAGACTTTCGGGTCGATGGAAACTTGGCCGCCGTTGACGGCTGCGGCGCAGACTCGTGTCGATTCACGCAGCACCGGGTCGGTGGCCTTCGGGTTGGCGAGGTCATCGTGCAGCAACAGCCACATCGACGTGCAGGCTCCGGCGCTGCCGCCGGTCAGAGCGATGTGTTTGGTGTCGATGTTCCATTCGGCGGCCTTCGTGCGGATGAACTGAATCGCTCGCGCGGCGTCATGCACGGGAGCCGGCAGTGGGTTGTCTGGCGTCAGTCGATAATTGATCGCCGCATAGGAAATCCCTTTGTCGAGAAACGGTTGGAAGACTTTTGGATCTTGCTTCTTGTCTCCGCCGGTCCAGCCACCGCCGTGGATGTAGACCAGCAGCGGACGTGGCCCGTCCCCTTTGGCTTTGTAGAAGTCGAGAATGTTCCGCTCGTGCGGGCCGTAGGCGACGTTGGCTTGTGTCGGTTCGAGTGGCTTGGGTTCGTCGGCTGCGAACAGAGAACTCGTCACAACGACCAAGGAGACGACGACAGCGATGCAGGATTTCATGAGTGACTCCGAGCTTGCGAGAGGAGACTTCGGCCATTTCATGCCACGGGGATCGGGAGTGAAACTAGCTCGTCGAATCCGCTTCGTCGAGCGTGTCGAGCTTGGCACTGATGGCAGCTGACCACATCGCCGTCAATTGGCTGAAATGCCTTTCCTTCAATCGCGAACTTGCTATCCTCTCGCCCACCGTCGCCGACAAGGCGTCGGGCAATTCGGGGCGGTAGCTCAGTTGGGAGAGCGCTGCGTTCGCAATGCAGAGGTCGAGGGTTCAACTCCCTTCCGCTCCACTGGAAAAGCCTTGTTCGCAAACCCCGCGAACAAGGCTTTTTCGCTGGATTTCGTGGGATTTTCATCATTCGCCTTGCGTGTCGTTCGTCGATCATCATTTCCCGATGCGATGACAGCAAATGAACCCGAAAGTCTCGATTTGCCAGCATCAGGTGAGTTCTTTGGTGAGTTCGTTGAACACGAAATATCTCGGCCATCAGTCCCCGTGGCACGCATCGCGGTTCGATTCGTCGATGGCGAGGGGTTGAGGCTGAGTGACGGCAGCGAGTCCAACGCTCCGCACACGTCCAACAACTTCGGATCGGTGTAGGCATTCATCGTCAGGTCAATCGTGGAATGCCGCATCGCGGCTTGTGCCGTTCGCGGAGTCACTCCCCCCTTGGACAGCAGCGTCGCGAATGTGCCTCGCAATGCGTGAACGTCGAGCGTCCGCCCACGTTCGTCACGCTTCGGGATGCCGGCGGTGTTCAAGTCACGGTTGAGGATTTGCACCAGCCCAGCGGGAACGCGAAACAATCTTCGGCCGCGATCGGCGTCCGAGTCAGGGCGATTGCGCGATACTGGGCAAGCTGCGATAGTTGCGGCATGGCGATTTGAGGAGTCCGCTCGACAGGATGTTGGGCGATCAAATCGCGTTCGTGTTGGAGGACGAGCATCGTGCCCAAGAAGTCGAGTGTGCGTTTGACGATCG
>CAMAWN010000006.1 GCA_945861865.1 Candidatus Kuenenia stuttgartensis
TTCGTGACGATGTCACAGCCGAGCCGTTGACTCCAGAGAGCCAGTTGCTCGACGGCGGCCGCGCGAAACGTGTCGCCAGCGGCGAGGACGACCGAGTTCCCGGTGCTGATCAGCAGCTTGGCGAGCTTCGCGATCGAAGTCGTCTTGCCGGCACCGTTGACTCCGGCCACGAGGATCACCGACGGCTTCGTGGGCGAGAGCTTCAACGGCGAGAGTGGATTTTCGGCATCCCAATTCGAGTTGCCGTCGCCGCGCAGCAGCGATTTCAGTTTGTCCTTGACCGTCTGCCAAATGCCATCGATGTCGACCGTGCGGCCGAGATGTTTGGCTCGCAATTCTTCCATGATCGCGTCGGTCGCAACGACGCCCATGTCGGTGCGCAGCAGCCGTTTTTCAAACTCGACGAGTTTCGGCTCATCGAGAATGTCACCCGCCTTGAGCAGGTCGCGAATGTCGGTCTGCAGCAGTTGCTTGGTCTTGGCCAAGCCGGCTTTGAGTTTGTCGAAGAAACCCATGATGAGAAAACCGGAACTAACCCGAAGCGTGAGCGAGGGCGGGCGCTTCACGGGTTTGGAAGATCAGGATGTCCGATTTGCGAAGCGCCCGCCCTCGCTGGCGCTTCGGGTTACAAAACTCCTGCCGTTCGCTTACCTCAAACGCAATCGTTTGCGGTCGGTTTCCAGGAGCACAACCTTCCGCAGGCGGATCGTCTTCGGTGTGACTTCGACGTACTCGTCGTCCTCGATGTATTCGAGGGCCATTTCCAGCGACATGTCGCGGGGTGGTTTGAGGATGATGTTTTCGTCGCTGCCGGAAGCGCGCATGTTGGAGAGCTTCTTCTCGCGGATCGGGTTGACGACCATGTCGTTGTCTCGCGAGTTCTCGCCGACGATCATGCCCTCGTAAACTTCGTCGCTCGGTTTGACGAATAGGTCGGTGCGTTCTTGCAGCTTGCCCATCGCGAAGGCGACCACTCGGCCGTTCTCTTGGCTGACCAGCACGCCGTTGGGGCGGTGCGGGACTTCGCCCTCGCAGGGTTTGAAGCAATCAAAGCGGTGATGAATGACCGCTTCGCCCTTCGTCGCGTTGAGCAATCGCGTTCGCAAGCCGATCAGTCCACGAGCGGGAATCGAGAACGTCAGGTGGCTGATGCCGTTGTCGCTGGCGGTCAGGTCGATGAGCTGCCCGCGGCGAGTACACGTCGGCTCCATCACGGCCCCAACGTACATGGACGGGACGTCGATGGTCAGCGTCTCGAACGGCTCGTGCTTCTGGCCGTCGATGGTCTTGATGATGACCTGCGGCTTGCCGACCGAAAGCTCGTAGCCTTCGCGGCGCATCGTTTCGATCAACACCGAAAGATGCAGGATGCCTCGGCCAGAGACGAGGAATTTCTCTTTCGAGCCAGCCTCTTCGACTCGCAGGGCGACGTTGTGTTCGAGTTCGCGGTCGAGCCGATCGCGAATGTGGCGGCTGGTGAGAAACTTGCCGCCGTCCTTGCCGGCCAGCGGCGAGTCGTTGATCGTGAACAGCATCGACAACGTCGGCTCATCGACGCTGATGCGAGGCAACGCTCGTTGATTGAAGCGATCGCAAATCGTATCGCCGATCTCCGGGTTGGGCAGGCCGATCAGGGCCACGATGTCGCCGGCTTCGGCACTCTCGGTCTTCACGCGGCCGAGCTTGTCGAACAGGTGGACCTCGGTGACTTCGCCGTTGAGCGGTTTGCCGTCAGCTTTCATCACGGCGATCTTCTGGCCGGTCGTCACGCTGCCGCTGACGATGCGGCCGATCGCGATACGGCCGACGTATTCGGACCACTCCAGCGTCGTGACCATCACCTGCAACGGGCTGTCGGGATCGACGACCGGGCCGGGGACGAACTCCAGAACCTTGTCGAGCAACGGTTGTACGTTGCCGGAACGAGCCTTCGGGTCATCGCTCGCGTAGCCTTCACGACCGGAGGCAAACACATACGGGAAGTCGAGAAGGTCGTCGTTGGCTCCGAGTTCCACGAATAAGTCGAAGACTTCGCTGAGCACCTCGTGCGGCCGAGCTTCCGCGCGGTCGATCTTATTGACGACGACGATCGGCCTGAGTCCGCGCTCGAATGCCTTTTGAGTGACGAACCGCGTCTGTGGTTTCGGTCCCTCGAAGGCATCAACCAGAATCAGCACGCCATCGGCCATGCCGAGCACTCGTTCGACCTCGCCACCGAAGTCGGCGTGGCCGGGGGTGTCCATGATGTTGATCTTCACGCCCTTGTAATTCACGGCGATATTCTTCGCGAGAATCGTGATGCCGCGCTCGCGTTCGAGATCGTTCGAGTCCAGCATGCAGGTCTCGCGCAACTCAGAGTCGCGGAACTGGCCGCTCTGCTTGAGCAGTGCATCGACGAGCGTCGTCTTGCCGTGGTCAACGTGCGCGATGATCGCGATGTTGCGGATGTCGCCGCGTCGTTTCGGAGCTTCCGGCTCAGAAGCGTGGCCGGGCTTCGGCATGTGCGTGTGACCGTGCGGAGTTGTGTGCGTGAGTGAAGACACGGAGTGCGGGCGATCCAAGGTCGCTGACGGAAGCATTTCGAATCAGTTCAGTCGGAGAAGAAAGAAACGGGTGGGCCAAACAGAGGCGGCTCAAAGGGGCGGGGAGTGTAACGGTCACTGCGTTGGGTCGAAAGGCGATCTCTCGACGAAAGTGCTAAACAATCGCGTGAATTCTGGGGGATTCGCCCGATTGTCACGGCTGGACGACGTTCGCGGTCTTCGGATTCAGCCGGGCTTCAGGTCGAGGCGGTTCGAACGCACCGCGCGGCGAAAAGTTCATCGAGTCCTTTTCAATCGCCTGCCGAGGCATCGTGCGCTGCAATTCGGAGCCGGCCGGGCGGTGATCGACAGTCGGAGCGACGGTCTCGTCGGGGAACGGGTTGTGATAGTTCCACAGCGACTTGTCTTGCGCGCTCGTCCGCGGAATGAGATCGGGAACGCGAGTGAACTGCGGATGGCAGCCACTCAATCCGGTGACGCACGCGGTGGCGAACAGACATCGGTGGAACATTGTCATACGTGGAACTTCTTGAAATCGAAGTCTTTTGGTTTCAGCTTTTTTGAAACGCAGAGTTCGCGGAGATGGTTCTCGGTGAACTCTGCGAGTCCTCCGCGACCTCTGCGTTTCAAATCTAATTCGAATCGCAAGACTGCGAATAGACGGCTTTGTTTTCCGCGGAGTTTTCGGCGTGTCGGCTGAAACGGTCAAAATCTTGAAAGCCGTCTTGACCGATTTCTGACGATTGCCATACACACCCGCCCCCACGCGACTGGCAGCGTTGAACACGATTCACTCCGACAGTTCGCGTGTCACTTCTCGATGCCTCTCTGACACAGTTCCGTGTCCTTCCGACAAGATGTTTGTCACAGCGAAATTGATCACAGCAATTTTCGCGTTCGACCTCACCGCCCACTCAACAGGATGGTGCCATGATTAGGAAGCAGTCTCGTTTCGCTCCCGTGCTGGGAGCATTGGTTTGGTTGGCATCGGCGAGTCCGGTGTCCGCTCAATGGATGCCCTTCCGAGGGATGTTCGGTGGTCCGTGCGGCCCGGTCTGCCAGCCGACGACATTCACTCCCGCCGGTTGCGGCGGAGCCTGCGGAGTCACCCCGGTCGCATACAGCAATCCATGTGCGTGTGCTCCGGCGATGGTCGCTCAGCCCGTGACCGAAACGGTCATGCAGCAAGTCCCCGTCACGGAATACCGCCAAGTGCGACAGACGGTTCGCAAGCCGGTCATGCAAACGACCTACGTCGA
The DNA here is from genome assembly GCA_945861865.1 of Candidatus Kuenenia stuttgartensis. Lineage (GTDB taxonomy): Bacteria > Planctomycetota > Planctomycetia > Planctomycetales > Planctomycetaceae > SXKJ01. Next base: position 3,803 of record CAMAWN010000006.1, read on the forward strand.
TCAACCGGGCACCGAGTATCGGCAGATCGTCGAGCAAAAGACGGTCAACGTGCCGACCTGCTCGTACCAAAACGTCACTGAGTGCCAAACGGTCCAACGCAATTGCGGCCAGTGGGTCACGAAGTGGCACTGCAATCAGAAGATCAGCCCGTGTGCGTACGACAATCGTCCGGGCCTGATGGGCGAGATGAACCGCATCGGCTTCGCGACACGGCAAGCGTTCACTCCGACGCAGTACGCCACTCGCGAATACGTTCAGCAGACAGTGGCTCAGCAAGTGCCGGTGACTCGCCGAGTCGCCATCCAAGGGACCAAGCAAGTCACCTACAATGTTCCGCGGACGATCGCCGTGCAGACGACCCGCAAGGTCGCAGTCAACACGATGAAGTACGTCGATGAAGAAGTCGTCGTGATGCAGCCAGTGACCGTCGTGAAGTCGATCCCGACGACTCGCACGGGCTATCGATTCGTCCCAGCCGGCAGCACGTTGGCTCTCGCACCAGCCAATTCGAACACGGCATTGCGTCCAACCCCAGAAGCGGAGTTGCCGAAGACGAAATCCGCGACACGTGATTCCGAGAAGACTCCTTCGACCAAGCCAAGCGATACAAGTCGCACCACGGTTGATGAATTTGATGACAACAAATCCAGCCGAGCAGCCAACGATTCCACCCCGACCAGCACCGTTCGCTTCGTCGCGGCCAAGATGCCAGGGGCCGCTCGTGTCAGCGGCTGGCGACCCACGCGAATTGCAACGGCCGAGAAGATGACTCTGCCCAAGCCGACGATCTCCGTTGCGGAGAATGTTCGATAGTCGATGTTCTTGTGGTGCGGGACCGACAGGATGTCTGTCCCATGGAAGGCGATGGACACGAATGTCCGTCGCCCGTCTTTTCTGAAAGCTTCCAGGTGTTCTCTCCAACCGCCTGTCATCGAGATCGCTGAACTCTCTCCATCAGCCTCGATGACAACCAATGACAAGGTCACGTCTCTCCTCTCCCTCCTCCCTCCGGTTCCTCAGAATCTCTCTCCCTCCCTCGCGGTGTCGGCATCAGCCCGGCTCCCAAGACAATTCCCTCCCCACCGACCCGGCCCCTTCTCCAGAGGCCGGGTTTCCTTTTTGGGGGGCGGAGCAGTGCAAATCCAGGCGAGCGGGGGCCGAGTTCGTTCAGGTGAATTCTGCACTCGGAGGACTGACTTCCTTCGCTCGCCTTCAAAGAAGGCACATTCACACCGCTTCGATCTGGTCCGCTGCCAGACACGCCATCGTGTAGAGCAGGCGTTGTTCTTCGCAGCGTTGGAGATAGTCCGGCGGCATCGCGGCCACGACGGCATCGTCGAACTCAACGATGAATTTCTGATTGGGCTTCTTGCCGTTGAGCTCCAGAATCGTCGCCATCCAGCCGGCAAACGAGACGTCGGCGAAGTCGGGAGAAGCGACTCCTTCTTTCACGCGCACGCGCGAGCCAATCGCCAGTTTGCCGGTCGAAGAGTTGCTCATACGGCGGTGTCGCTCCTGAGTCGCGAAGTTCTCGTGGCGGATGCTGCCAGCACCCGCAAGACCGACGCAAGCTGCGTCGGCCACAATGGGCTGGGAAATCTAGTTGCCCTTCTCAAGAGCGTAAAGCGTTTCGCGAGACGGCGTGCGGTTCGCCACATGCTTGACGCTTGAAGATTCCGCCGGGAAGCTCCACCGCAAAGTGATGGATCATCGTCGGCGAACTCAAGGGATCGGAGTGCCTCATGCCTGAATCTGCTGCTGCCACCGATCGCTGTTGGCTGGGCTTTGACCTTGGTGGTACCAAGATGCTAGCCGTCGTCACCGACGAGAAATTCCAACCGCTCGCGCGCAAGCGCCGCAAGACTCGCAGCGAAGAAGACAACTCGATCAGCATGGGCCGAGTCATCAATACGATCGAGAAGGTGCTCGAAGAGGCCGGTATCACCGCCAGTCGACTGGCGGGGATTGGTATCGGTTGTCCGGGGATGCTTGACCTCGATCGGGGCATCGTGCGCGACGCGGGGAATCTCGGCTGGGAAGATGTCCCGGTCCAAGCTCAATTGGAGAAGGCCTTCGGCTGTCCGGCAGTGGTCCTCAACGATGTCGATGCCGGCGTGTACGGCGAATATCGTTTCGGAGCGGTTCAAGACGCGCACGCCGCGCTCGGCGTCTTTCCTGGAACCGGAGTCGGCGGTGGCATGATTTACGAAGGGAAAATCTTCCGAGGCAAGAATTGCTCGTGCCTCGAAGTTGGTCACATGCAAGTCATGGCCGACGGCCCCCGTTGCAGTTGCGGCCGACAAGGATGTCTTGAAGCGGTCAGCAGTCGCTTGGCGATTTCCGCCGCCGCGGCTCAAGCGGTCTTTCGTGGGCAAGCTCCGAAACTAGCAGAGTTGGCCGGCACCGACTTGGCCAACATCCGCAGTGGCATGTTGGCTGAAGCGATCAAAAAGGGAGACAAAGTCATCGAGCAAATCGTTAAAGACGCTGCCACGAATCTCGGCACGGCGATCGGCGGATTGGTCCACCTGCTCGCGCCCGACATGATCGTCCTGGGCGGCGGATTGGTCGAAGCGATGCCGGACTTGTACGTCGAACAAGTCACCTCCGCCGCGAAGAAGTGGGTGCTGCCGGCATACGCCAAAACTTACGAGATCGTCGCCGCAAAGCTTGGAGACGACGCCGTCGCGCTCGGAGCAGCCGCCTGGGCAGAAGCGACGATCGCGGCGTAGATCGCGGCTACTCCTCCATCACTTGCTTCTCTTTCGCCGCCGCTTCGTCGTTGACCAGGCCTTCGTATTTCTTGGTCAGATTCTGAACCTCTTCCTTGGTCGCTTCGCACAAGTCTTCGGTCAGGATTTTGTCCTTCTGCGACGTGTCCGCGTGCTTGTTGGCATCGCGGCGGACGTTGCGAATCGATACGCGAGCTTCCTCAGCGAACTCTTTGACGCGCGAGACCAATTGCTTGCGGCGGTCAGTCGAGAGGGGCGGGATGTTGAGCCGAATGACTCGACCGTCGATCTTCGGCGCGAGGCCGACGTCACTGGATTGAATCGCCTTGCCGATCGCGGCCACGTTCGTCTGGTCGTAGGGCCGAATCATGATTTGCTGCGGCTCAGGGACGCTGACCTGAGCGATTTGCTTGAGCGGCGTTTCCGAGCCATAGACCTCAACGCGGATGTTGTCCACAAGTCCCGGCGTAGCTCGGCCGGTGCGCAGCCCCTTGATCTGATTGCGAAAGTTCGTCGCTGCCTTTTCCATGCGCTCTTCGCAGTCCAGCAGAATGTCGTCCTGATCCATGATTGATCCTTTTTCGTGGGCAGGTTCTCAATCTGCCTACCGAGTGAAGGGCAGATTGAAAACCTGCCCCACGAGCCATCGGAAACTTATCGGATCGGCAAACTGATGCAAGCATCCCTCGCGGCGGCGTCCCCAAACCATTATCCCTCGTCTTTGAGTTGTTGCGTGTTTCAAGCGGCTGAGGTTGTTCATGGCACTGGTGAGTTTGAATGGAATCCATTTTGGATACGGCGGCGGGTATCTTCTGGAGAACGTCGATCTGCAAATTGAGCGAGGCGAGCGAGTCGGTCTGGTCGGCCGCAACGGTAGCGGCAAGTCCACGCTGATGAAGCTCATCAGCGGCGAACTGGCGGCGGACGATGGACAAGTCCTGCGTGGTCCGGGCGTCCGCATCGGGCGGCTGATTCAAGAGGTGCCGCTGGGCAGCGAGAGTTCCGTGCAAGAAGTCGTCGCGATGGGGCTCACGTCACCGACCATCGAGGGCGATTCGTCGCAGCGGACGATCGAGCCGCTCGAAGATTGGGAGCTGGAGCACCAAGTCGAGCGTGTCCTTGAGAAAATGAGTCTCGACCCGCACGCGCGCTTTGCCGCGTTGTCATCGGGCATGAAGCGGCGTGTGCTGTTGGCTCAAGCATTGGTCAGCGAGCCAGACTTGCTGCTGCTCGACGAACCGACCAACCACTTGGACATCGAAGCAGTCGCGTGGCTCGAAGAGTTCTTGATCCGCTACGGCGGCACGCTCGTCTTTGTGACGCACGACCGCGTGTTCCTGCGCAAGCTCTCGACGCGCATCATCGAGGTCGATCGCGGCCGACTGCTCGACTGGCCGTGCGATTACACGACGTTCCTCCAACGCAAAGAAGCCGCTCTGGAAGTCGAGGCTCAACACCAAGCGCTGTTCGACAAGAAGCTGGCGCAAGAGGAAATCTGGGTCCGCACCGGCATCAAAGCCCGCCGCACGCGCAGCGAGGCCCGCATTCGTGAACTCAACAAGATGCGTGAAGAACGCCGGCAACGCAAAGACCGAGTCGGCAACGTGCGACTCGTCGTGCAAGAAGTCGAACGCTCTGGCCGGTTGGTCATCGAAGCCAAGCAGATTGGGTTTCACTATGTGGCGGACACTGCCAGCGTCCCGTCCGACGCTAGTAGGGTCGGCCATGGTCGCGACATTCTCCGCGACTTCTCGACGCTCATCCTGCGCGGTGACAAGATCGGCGTCATCGGCCCCAATGGTTCCGGCAAGAGCACGCTCCTGCGATTGCTGCTCGGACAACTCGCGCCGACGACTGGCTCCATCCGCTTGGGAACAAAACTGGAAGTCGCTTATTTCGATCAACTCCGCGAGCAACTCGACGAGAACAAAACCGCTCAGGAGAACGTCGGCGAGGGTAAAACAACGCTGCTCATCAATGGCCAGGAGCGGCATGTGCTCGGCTACCTGCAAGAGTTTCTGTTCTCGCCCGAACGAGCACGCACGCTGGTCCGTTACCTCTCCGGCGGCGAACGCAATCGGCTGATGCTGGCGAAACTGCTGACGAAGCCGTCTAACATGCTGGTGCTCGACGAACCGACCAACGACCTCGATGCCGAGACGTTGGAACTGCTCGAAGACCTGCTGATCGAATACCCCGGCACCGTCCTGCTGGTCAGCCACGATCGCGAGTTCCTCAACAACGTCGTCAGCAGCACGCTCGTCTTCGAGGGGGACGGCCTCGTCAACGACTACGACGGCGGTTACGACGACTGGCTCCGGCAACGAACCGTCTCACAAACTCCGACCGCATTCCCCGAAGCCGTCATGCGACCTTCCAAGAGCGGCCCGGCTCCGCGCAAGCTGTCCTTCAAAGAACAACGCGAACTCGAATTGCTCCCCGCACGCATCGACGAACTCGAAACCGAGCAAGCCGCCCTGCACGTCACGATGTCCGCTCCGTCGTTCTATCAGCAGCCGAAATCTGACATCGCCGCCACCAGTGCGAAACTCGAAGCCCTCGAACGTGAACTCGCGACGGTCTTCGAACGTTGGGAGTCCCTCGAAGCGACCCGTTCGTAACTCCATGCCCCACGAAAGCCCAACATGCTGACCCTCTTCGTGGACGCCGACGCCTGCCCGGTCAAAGATGAGATCTATCGCGTCGCCAAACGCTACTCGCTGCGAGTCATCGTCGTGGCCAACACCGTGCTGCGAGTCCCGAACGATCCGCTCATCGAACTCGTCGTGCGTCACGAGCCGGGACTCAACATCGTCGACGACTGGATCGCCGAGCAATCCGGTCCCGGCGACATCGTCATCACCTCCGACATTCCGCTGGCCGCTCGCTGCATCGCGAAGCAAGCCCGTGTGCTCGACCCCAAAGGCCGAGTCTTCACCGAACACGACATCGGCGAAACACTCGCGATGCGCGACCTGCTCGACGGCCTCCGCCAAGACGGAGTTATCGCAGGCGGCCCGGCTCCAATGACCACGAAAGACCGCTCAAAGTTCCTCTCGAAGCTCGACGAACTGATCAACGTCGTGCGGCGTCCTCATCCGGCAAAGTGAGCTATACGCCTTCTTCCGACACGACGACCGCTCGGAGGTATTCGCGGTTGAGGCGGGCGATGTTGCTCACCGAGACTTCGGCGGGGCAGGCGGCTTCGCATTCGTAGGTGTTGGTGCAACCGCCGAAGCCCTCTTTGTCCATTTGAGCCACCATGCGGGTGACTCGGCGGGCGCGTTCCGGTTCGCCTTGGGGCAGCAGCGCGAGTTGAGAAACCTTCGCGCTGACGAACAGCATCGCGCTGGCGTTTTTGCAGGCAGCGACGCAGGCTCCGCAGCCGATGCAGGCGGCGGCGGCCATGCTCTTTTCCTGGCGGTCGCGGCCGACCGGCAGGCAGTTGGCGTCCTGAGCGTTGCCGGTGTTGACGCTGACGTAGCCACCGGCCGTGATGATGCGGTCGAACGCGGCGCGGTCGGTTGCGAGGTCGCGGATGACAGGAAACGCGTTCGCTCGCCACGGTTCGATGACGATTGTGTCGCCGTCGCTGAAGCGGCGCATGTGGAGTTGGCAGGTCGTGGTCGCTCGATCGGGGCCGTGGGCTTGGCCGTTGATCATCAGGCTGCACATGCCGCAGATCCCCTCGCGGCAGTCGTGATCAAACGCGACCGGCTCTTCACTAGTTTGGATGAGCTGTTCGTTGAGCACGTCGAGCATTTCGAGGAACGACATGTCGGGCGAGATGTTTTTCATCTCGTAAGTGCGGAACTCGCCGCGAGCGTTCGGGCCGGGTTGCCGCCAGATTTTCAGTGTCAGGTTCAGGCCGCGGCTGCTGGACATTCTCGATCCTCTTTGGAGTGCGGCGGCTCGACGCCGCTTTCCCATAAATTTCAGTTGGATTTCGATATCACGTTGAGAGAGACAAATGAAAAATACCAAAGTGGCGTCAGGCCGCCGCACTCCAACATTACTCACGGTAACTTCGCGTCGTCAGATGCACGTTCTCGAACTCCAGCGGTTCTTTGTGGAGTTGTTCTTTTTCGCCGGTGAAACTGTCGTGGCCGCCGGTGTATTCCCAGGCGGCGGCGTGGCAGAAGTCGGCGTCGTTGCGTTTGGCTTCGCTCTCTTCGGTTTGGTGTTCTTCGCGGAAGTGGCCGCCGCAGGACTCTTCGCGAGTCAGCGCGTCGTGAACCAGCAGTTCGCCGAATTCCAGGAAGTCGGCGACTCGGCCGGCGTGTTCGAGGTTTTGGTTGAACGCTTCGCCGGTCCCCATCACGCGGACGTTGTTCCAAAATTCATGACGGAGCGCGGCGATCTCTTGCTCGGCATACTTGAGGCCGGCTTCGTTGCGAGCCATGCCGCACTTCTCCCACATGATCTTGCCAAGTGCTCGGTGGAACGATTCGACGCTGCGCGAGCCTTGAATGCCGAGCAACTTTGTCACGCGAGCCTTCGCGGCTTCGACGGCTCCGCGGACGTCGGGATGATCGTCGGAGATCTTCGGCAGCTTCGAGGTCGCGAGGTGATGGCCGATCGTGTACGGGATCACGAAGTAGCCGTCCGCCAAGCCCTGCATCAACGCCGACGCGCCGAGCCGGTTGGCTCCGTGATCCGAAAAATTCGCTTCGCCGAGGCAATACAAACCGGGGATCGTCGTTTGCAGGTTGTAGTCCACCCACAGGCCACCCATCGTGTAGTGGACGGCGGGGTAGATTCGCATCGGCGTCGAGTACGGGTCTTCGCCGGTGATCTTGGCATACATCTGGAAGAGGTTGCCGTATTTCCCTTTGACGACCGCCGCTCCGTCGCGCTTGATCGTGTCGCGAAAATCGAGATAGACGGCCAGCTTCGTTTCGCCGACTCCGAAGCCTTCGTCGCACGCTTTCTTGGCGGCTCGCGAGGCGACGTCGCGCGGGACGAGATTGCCGAACGCTGCGTAGCGGCGTTCCAGGAAGTAGTCGCGATCGTCGTCGGGGATCTCGTTGGCCGAGCGGGAATCGTTCGGATTCTTCGGCACCCAGACGCGGCCGTCGTTGCGGAGGCTTTCGCTCATCAGCGTCAGCTTCGATTGATGATCGCCGCTGACCGGAATGCACGTCGGATGAATCTGCGTGAAGCACGGGTTGGCGAAGAACGCTCCGCGCTTGTGGCATCGCCACGAGGCGGTGACGTTGCAGCCCTTCGCGTTCGTCGAGAGATAGAAGACGTTGCCATACCCGCCGGTCGCGAGCAGCACCGCGTCGCCGGTGTGCGATTCAAACTCGCCGGTGACGAGGTTTCGGACCACGATTCCGCGAGCGACATCGTCCACCTTGATGAGATCCAGCATCTCGCGCCGAGCGAACAGCTTCACCTTGCCGAGATCGACCTGCCGCATCAGTGCCGAATACGCACCGAGCAACAACTGCTGCCCCGTCTGTCCTCGCGCGTAAAACGTTCGTGAAACCTGAGCACCGCCGAACGAGCGATTCGCCAGCAGTCCGCCGTAATCGCGCTGGAACGGAACCCCTTGAGCGACGCACTGGTCGATGATGTTCGTGCTGACCGACGCCAGCCGATAGACGTTCGACTCACGAGCGCGGAAGTCGCCGCCCTTCACGGTGTCGTAAAACAGCCGCCAGACCGAGTCGCCGTCATTGCAGTAATTCTTGGCGGCGTTGATGCCCCCCTGAGCCGCGATGCTGTGTGCTCGGCGCGGCGAATCTTGGAAGCAAAACGCTTTGACGTTGTAGCCAAGTTCCGCGAGCGAAGCGGCCGCGCTTGCCCCGGCCAGTCCGGTGCCGACGACGATGATGTTGAACTTCCGCTTGTTCGCGGGATTGACCAGCTTGAGATCGAACTTATGCCGATCCCAGCGCGTCGTGATGTCGCCCGTCGGGGCGTTCGATTGCAGCCGGGAGGAACCTGAATTTATTGCCGTCGCACTCGACATGGTGACCTCAAGGGGAAAATCTCAGATCTGAAATCTGAAATTTGAAATCCGTTAGTGGCTCATCGACCACACCAACGGGAACGACGCGAATCCAATTCCAATCGCAATCGCGAACAGCAGACCGACGAGCTTGATCAGCGGCGTGTATTTCGGATGGTTGATGCCCAGCGTTTGAAACGCGCTCTGGAATCCGTGAGCCAAGTGACCCAGCAACGCGAAGCTGCCGATCGCATAGCCGACGATCGTGATTAGGTTCGACGTTGAAAGCAGATTCTTCGCCTTCTCGAACGGCTTCGCGTCCAAGCCGGCGGAGTCGAGATAGAACGACTTGTCGCGGAGTTCCATTTTGAAATCCATCAGGTGCAGGACCAGGAATCCCAGCACCAAGATGCCCGTCACCAGCATCCAGGTATCGGGCCGATAGCCCTCGGCCGCATACCGGCCTTCTTGCTTCGATCGCGTGACGGCATAGCCGACTTTGCGAGCCGCTCGATTTTCTGCCGAGACCTGCAACGCGATGACGATGTGGGCGATGAGCAGTCCGAACAGCCCCACCTCGGCGACCGCGAGCAGCGCGGCCTGCTCATGCAGCGCGTGGGCATAATCGTTGTAGCTCTTGCCTTCGTCGCCGACGTACAGCAGCAGATTGCCAGCGAGGTGCGCGACCAAAAAGCCGCAGAGCAACAACCCGGTGATCGCCAGGACCACCTTCCTGCCCACCGACGTGGACAAGGCGTTCAATAGCCAACGCAAGGTCGTCTCCTTTTCCGCAGAATTGCAAAAGTCATTTTTGGTCCGAGCAAAGCGGGCGGGATTATAGGGCGAGCGAACGTCGCCGCAATTCACCACGTGACTCTCGAGGTTGCCTGTTTTGCCGGGCCAAGAGCCGTGAGCCGAACGCCGATGGCCGTTATCCTTTTCCTCTGTCTATTTGCGGAAGGATTGCGGATCAAGGCCATCGGCTCTCAGCCATCGGCCGGATAACGGGAGAACAACATGCGCTGCTGGCTGATCATGGTTTTGGTGGCCGGGTCGGCAACCTGCCGAGCCGACGAGGCGGAATGGAAAGCCGGTGTGGCGACGGTCGCAATCACGCCACATCAACCGATGTGGATGGCCGGCTATGCCGGACGCACGAAGCCGTCCGAGGGTGTGCTCTCCGAATTGCACGCGAAGGCGCTGGCGATCGAGGACTCGAACGGGACGCGAGCCGTCATCGTCACGACCGATCTCATCAGCATCCCGCGTCCGCTGCGGTTGCAAGTCGTGAAGGGAGTCGCCGAGAAATACAAAGTCGATCCGCAAGGCCTGCTGCTGAACTGCTCGCACACGCATTGCGGGCCGGTCGTGAAAGATGACCTGGAGATGTCGGTCATGTATCCGCTCGATCCCGAACAACGACAGCGGGTCGAGTCGTACTTCGTCTCGCTGACCGACAAGTTGGTCGGCGTGATCGGCGCGGCGGTGGAAGACCTGCAACCGGCGAAGTTGTCGTACAGTCACGCTCGGTGCAGCGTCGCGATGAATCGCCGACTGCCGACGAAAGACGGTTTTCAAAACAGCCCGTATCCCGACGGCCCCGTCGATCACGACGTGCCGGTGCTGCGCGTCGAATCGCTCGACGGCAAAACGCTGCGAGCGGTCGCATTCGGCTACGCCTGCCACAACACTTCGACGGGCATCATGCAGATCAACGCCGACTACGCCGGCTTTGCTCAAACCGAGATCGAGAAAGCTCATCCCGGCGCGACCGCGCTGTTCGTGATGGGCTGCGGCGGCGATCAGAACCCGTACCCGCGCGGGCAGATCGAATGGGCGATGACTCACGGCAAGACGCTGGCGACCGCCGTCGAAGCCGCGCTGCTGCCGACGCCGAAACCAATTCACGGGCCATTGAAGTTCGACCTGAAAGAAGTTGATCTGCCGTTCGAGCCGGTGACTCGCAACGAGTTGCTCGCTCGTCGTGAATCGAAAGACGGCTACGAGAAACGCCGCACCGAAGCGTTGCTCACGGAATTCGAAAAGAACGGCAAGGTTCGCGAGAGCTATCCGTATCCGATCCAAGTGCTGCAATTTGGCGGCGACCTGACGCTGGTCACGCTCGGCGGCGAGGTCGTCATCGACTACGCACTGCGACTGAAGCGGGAACTCGGCGACGGTCCCGTCTGGGTCGCCGGCTACAGCAACGACGTGATGGCCTATATCCCTTCGGAACGAGTGCTCAAAGAAGGTGGCTACGAAGGGGTCGGAGCGATGCGGTACAGCAACCTGCCGTCCGCGTGGCGGCCCGGTGTTGAAGATCGCATCATCACGACGGTTCGCGAACTGACCGAGCGGTTGCGAAAGTAGCGTCAATCAGACCGTAGCCACGATGTGCCCCACGATTCATGCCTGACCTCGAACAACGCTTTGAACTTCTGCGACGCCGCACCGGGTTGGTGCTCGCGCCGTTGTTGTTTGCGTTTGTTCTCTCGGCAAACTTTGAGAGCCTGGCCAACAACCACGCGGCCCATCGGCTGGCGGCCGTGATGGCGGCGGTCGTCGTGCTATGGGTCACCGAGGCGATTCCGATGCCGCTGACCGCACTGCTCGGCGCGACGGCGTGTGTCGTGTTGCAGGTGGCTCCGGCGAAGAATGTGTTCGCTCCGTTCGCCGATCAGTTGATGTTTCTGTTCATCGGCTCGTTCATGCTCGCGCGGGCCATCGAACTCCATGGCCTGGACCGGCGGCTGGCCCTGAGTGTACTGACGCTCAAAGCCGTTGGCGGCAGTCCGTCGCGTGTGCTGTTCGCGTTCGGGGCGACGACGGCGTTCATCTCTGCCTGGATCAGCAACACGGCGACGACGGCGATGATGTTCGCCATCGGACTGTCGATACTCAAAGTGCTGCGCGACGACGGACGCGGCCGGATCGATCCGCGCTATGCGACGGGATTGATGTTGATGACGTCGTTCTCGGCGTCAATCGGCGGACTGGCGACTCCCATCGGGACTCCGCCGAATGTCATCGGGCTGAACTTCATTCGGGAGCAAGTGACGGTCAACGGCTTGCCCGCCGAGATCACTTTCTTCGAGTGGTGCCTGATCGGCGTGCCCGTCGTCGTGGTGTTGTACCTGTTCCTGTTCGCGTACCTGAACTGGCTGTGCCCGGCCGGAGTTCGCGAACTCGCCGGAGGCCGCGAGCACCTCGAACATCAGCGGCAACAGCTCGGTCCCTGGACACACGGGCAAATCAGCACGCTGATCGCGTTCCTGGTGATGGTCGTGCTGTGGGTCACCCCCGGCGTCGTCGCGCTCGGGTGGGGCGACGGCAGCGAAGCCTACAAGTGGTGCAAAGCGAGCCTGCCGGAAGCGGTGCCGGCGTTGCTCGGCGCGGGCTTGCTGTTTCTGTTGCCGGGCGAGCGCGGGCGAGCCGCATTGAAATGGCCGGAAGCCGCACAGATCGAATGGGGCGTCGTGCTGCTGTACGGCGGAGGGTTCGCGTTCGGCATGTTGGCTCAAGACACGGGGCTTGCCGACACGCTCGGCCAGAACCTGATCGCATGGCTGCCGAACGCCGGGAGCTTCGGATTCCTGGTCGCGGCCACGCTGGTGGCGACATTGGTTTCTGAAGCGACGTCCAACACGGCCTCCGCCACCATTGTCGTCCCGGTGGTCATCACGATGGCGAAAGCCGCCGGCATCGACCCGCTGGAACCCGCGCTGGCCGCGACGTTCGGATGCAGCCTGGGATTCATGCTGCCGGTGAGCACTCCCTGCAACGCCATCGTCTACGGCTCCGGCCTGGTGCCGCTGGGCCGCATGATCCGCTACGGAATGCTGCTCGACATCGCCGGCACGGTCGTGATCGTCGCGGTCGTGAAAATGTTGGGGTCCTTGGTACGATGAATCGGTCACGAACCGGGCGAGGCGATATGTCGGACGACAATCTCGAGAGCAATGAACGTCAACGCTTGCAGCGGCAGTATGCCGAGATCGCCACGCTGGCCGGTGGACTCGCGCACGAGATCAAGAATCCGCTCTCGACGATGAGCATGCTGCTGGAACTCATCGCCGAAGACTTGAACGGCAGCGAGGCTCAGCGCGAGCGGCGGATGCTGACCAAAGTGCAGACGATTCAGAAAGAGTGCCGGCATCTCGAAGACATTTTGAATGCGTTCCTCAAGTTCACTCGCGTCGGCGAGCTGACGCTGACACCGACCGATCTGAATTTCGTCGTGACTGAATTCATCGACTTCTTCGCCGCCGAAGCCAAAGAGCGTCGCGTCGAGATCAGCCCGCACTTGGCGACCGACCTGCCGCGCGTCGCACTGGATGTCTCGCTGATTCGGCAAGTGCTGATGAATCTCGCGCTCAACGCTCAGCAGGCAATGCCGAACGGCGGGCTGCTGGAATTGCAAACATTCGCTCGTGACGGACAGGTGCATCTCGCCGTGATCGACAACGGTCAGGGCATGGACGAGAAAACTCGCTCGCGGCTGTTCGAGGTGTTCTTTTCGACGAAGCCGAGCGGCAACGGCCTGGGCCTGCCGACGGTTCGCAAGATCGTGGACGCCCATCGCGGTTCCATCACTTGCGAGAGCGAACTCGGCCGCGGCACGCGGTTCACAATCTCGCTGCCCCCCGCCGCGTGATTTGCGGGCGAGTCGCGTCAGCCGATATCGTTTGCCCGACCATGACTCAATCCGCAGACAAACCTGAACTCCCCGGCACCGGCATCCGCGTCTTGATCGTGGACGACGACGAAGCCCACGCGCAGGCCGTCGGCGAAAGCCTGGAACGTGTCGGCTACGAATGCACGGTCGCCGGCTCCGGCGAAACGGGACTCAAGCTGATCGAGAAAGAGAATTTTGATGTCGTCGTCACCGACTTGCGGATGGGCGAGATCGACGGACTGACGCTGCTGCGACGCACGAAGGAAGAACTGCCGGACGCGGAAGTCATCCTGCTGACCGGTCACGCCTCGGTGCAGTCCGCGCTGGCGGCGGGGCAAGCCGGGGCGTCGATGTATCTGACCAAGCCGCTCGATATCGGCGAGCTGCGTGCCTCTGTCGAGAAGGCGTCGACTCGCGTGCGGCTCATCCGACAGAACACGGAACTCGCGCGGCGGCTCAACGAGAAATTCGGCTTCGAGGGAGTCATCGGCAACAGCCCATCGATGCGGAAGGTGATCGATCAACTCAAGCATGTCTCGAACATGAACACAACCGTGCTGATCCTCGGCGAGAGCGGCACCGGCAAAGAACTGGTCGCCCGCGCGTTGCACCAAAACAGCGACCGCAAGAACAAGCCGTTCGTCCCCGTGAATATCTCCGCGTTGCCGGAGAGCATTCTGGAAAGCGAACTGTTCGGCCACGAAGCCGGCTCGTTCACCGGCGCGATGAGCAAGCGGATCGGCAAATTCGAGTACGCGAACGGCGGCACGCTGTTCCTCGACGAGGTCGGCGAGATGCCGGTCGACACGCAGATCAAACTGCTGCGCGTGCTCGAAAACCGCCGGATCACTCGCGTCGGCAGCAACGATGAAGTCGACGTCAACGTGCGGCTCGTCGCCGCCACGAACGCCGACCTGAAAGAGTCGGTCTCCAGCGGAAAGTTCCGCGAGGATCTTTATTTCCGGTTGAACGTCGTTCGCATCACGCTGCCACCGCTGCGCGAACGAGTCGCCGACATCCCGCTGCTCATCGACCACTTCCGCAAAATGCTGTCCGACAATCACGGCCGCGAAGTCCCGAACCTCTCGCGAGCCGCTCGTCACGCGCTGGTCACCTACGACTGGCCGGGCAACATCCGGCAACTGCGTAACGTCCTCGAAAGTATGTTGGTCAGCGACATCGACGGATTGTTAGATGTCGATGACCTCCCCGAAGAAATCCGTCCCGCTCCCGGTTCCCTCCCCGAAGCCGAATTCGGCGAAATGGTCTTCGGAGCCGATCAACTCATCGGCAAGAAGCTGGACGAAGTCGAGAAGTACTACATGCAACGCGCGTTGGAAGTGACCAAAGGCAACCGCGAAGAAGCCGCGACGTTGCTCGGCATCGGCGAGCGGACACTGTACCGCAAGATCAAGGAATATCAGCTCAAGGAATAGGTCAGCTTTCCAGCCTGCCCCGAACGCTTCACACGGCGTCGAATCCACAACGGGTCAGCCTGGAAAGGCTGACCTACTTTGGCGGCTCGAATTCTTTCAGCACGATGTTCCGCAGCGCGGCTTTCGTGCGGAACGAGCAGAATCCCAGCGGCTTGCTCGGTTCGACTTCGCTGCGGATGCCAATCTTCTTGCCGGTCAGATCGGCGTCGATGATCTCTTTGCCGTCGATCCAGGCGGTGATCCGCTTCTCCAAGACGCGCAGCCGAATCTTGTACCACTGGCCGTTCTTGAAGTCGCGAAACAAGGTCGTCTCGTTTTCCGAAGCGTCCTTGAAATCGAGGCTCGACAATCCGCAAACCGTACCGCCCCAACCGCCGAGGATCAGGCTGCACGGGTCGTTCTTGATCGGGAACGTCAGGCCGCAAAAGAAGTCGCTGCCGTCGACGCGCTGAGCCTCCAGCGTGATCTCGTAGTTGACCTTCGGGAGTGCTTTCTCGTCCTTCCAAGTCACGCCCGTGATGTCGTTGCCCATGTCGAGAATGAGCTGACCGTCCTCGATGGCAATCTCACCGTCCCCGCCAAACATCGAGTTCTTCCAACCATCGAGATTCTTGCCGTTGAAGAGCTTGAGCTCACGTTTGACCTTCGGCTCCGGCTTCTTCTCCGCTTTCTTGTCTTCCGCCTGCGAGGCAACGAAGCTGCAACAAGTCGCGATCGCGAGCATGACCAGTAGGGAACAATTCCGAATGGCGAACATGGTGGACTCCTAAAAAGTTGGCTGTGGCGCAAACGTCATTCTGGCTTCAGCAGCGGGAAGGCGATGACGTCGCGAATCGTATTCGTGTTCGTGAGCAGCATCACCAGTCGGTCGATGCCGATGCCCATGCCTCCGGCCGGAGGCATGCCGACTTTCAGAGCGTGGACGAACTCGTGGTCCATTTTCGCCATTGAGTCTTCCTCGGCTTGGCCGGCAAGCTGCGTGCGAAACGTCTCCTCTTGCAGACGTGGATCGTTGAGTTCCGTGTAGGCGTTGGCAATTTCCAGACCGTGGATGAAGAGTTCAAACCGCTCGGCGATGCTGGGATCGGATTGCTTGCGCTTCGTCAGTGGGCACATCGAGGCCGGGTAGTCGATGACGAACACCGGGCCGACGAGCGCGTCCTCGACAGTCGCCTCGAAGACTTCGTTGACGAGCACATCCGGGTGCTTGCCGGCGGTTTCGAGGTGCAACGATTTCGCTTTCGCCAGCACGGCGACAGCATCGTGCATGTCACAACCGGCGTGCTCTCGGAAGAGGTCGCCATATTTCGCTCGCTTCCACGGCGGAGTCAGATCGACTGTTTTGTCGGCCCATTGCAGCACGAGCGATTCGTTGCCGGCGGCCTTTGAGGCGTCGAGGACAATTTGCTCGCAGAGGTCCATCATCACTTCATAGTTCGCGTAAGCTTGATACAGCTCGATCATCGTGAATTCGGGATTGTGCGTCGCATCGACCCCTTCGTTGCGGAAGACTCGACCAATCTCGTAGACCCGCTCAATGCCGCCAACCATCAGCCGCTTGAGATGCAGTTCCAACGCGATCCGCAGATACAGGTTGATATCGAGCGCGTTGTGGTGCGTGACGAACGGCCGCGCCGCCGCACCGCCGGCAATCGCGTGCAGCACGGGAGTCTCGGCCTCGACGTAGCCCTGCGCACCGAGCGTTGCTCGAACCGAACCGATGATCCGCGTCCGCTTCAGCAGCCGATCGAGGACTCCCTCATTGTAGATCATGTCGATGTAGCGATGCCGCAGAAGCATCTCGATGTCGCTTGCCCCGTGAAATTTTTCCGGCGGCGTCGCCAGCGATTTGCACAGTGGCGTGAGCTGTTCGACGAAGATCGTCTTCTCGCCGGTCTTGGTGACTCGCAGCCGGCCGTCGATTCCGACGAGATCGCCGAGATCGAGTTGCTCAATCACCTGCCACGTCCGCTCCGGAACGTCCTTCATCGAAATCATCAATTGGATGCGGCCGGTTGCGTCCTGGATGTGAAAGAACTTCAGCTTACCGCGATCGTTCTGCAACATGATCCTGCCGGCGACGCGAACTCGTTCGCCATCGGTCCCGAATTCCGTTGGACACTTCTCGCGAGCGATCCCAATCGCCACATGCCCATCAAACCGCTGCCCCCACGGATCGATCCCAAGAGCTTCCAGCTTTTGCAACTTCTCCAAACGAGCCGCCTCCAAACGATGCGGTTCAGGCAATGAATCTGGCAACAACTTGTCTGACATTGATGACCCCAGCAATGACGATAATCCACAAGAAAACACCGCAAACGCGTAGCGGATATTCGCAACCCAGACCTGACAGCGTCAATCCAGCGAACGATCCCATCACTCGCTGGAACGAAGCCGCAGAATCCGATCACCACCGATTCTGGCTTGTAGATCACCGGCCATTGGCAGAATCCCCGTGTCTGCGACATCTCGCGAGCACGCTCGACGAATTGCTCGGTTCTTCCCGCGACCACGGTTCGCCATTGCCCACAAACTGCATGACGCTGCGATCAGCGCAGAGGGCCAGAAACGGCTCTATGTCTGCAGCCACCCAGTCTCGGAAAATCAGACGCTCAGTTTCGAGTGGCATCGTCATCGAAGGATCAAATCTCCTGCGCGGCTTCACGTCAGACCGTAGCCACGCTCGCCTAGAGCGTGGGCGAACTTACGCAACGCCCACACTCTGGCGAGTGTGGCTACACGAGTTCCTTGATGAGCCCGTCCGCCTCGCCGCCTTGAAAATACTTGGGCAGCGGAACCTGCATGCGATCGAAGACGGTGCTCCACAGGTTGCCGAGGCGGACGTCCTCTTTGATGAGATGGCCTTGGTGTTTCACTCCCAGTCGCGCACCGCCGGCGAGCATGGCCGGCAAGTGATGATTATGGTGCGCGTTGATCGAGCCGCCGCTGCTGCCGTAGGCGACCAGCGTGTGGTCGAGCAGCGTGCCGTCCCCCTCCTTGATCGACTTCAGCTTGTTGAGGAAGTAGGCCCAGTCTTCCATGTACCAGATGTCGGCCTGAGTCCACCACTTGAGCATGTCGGGGTCTTCGCCGTGATGGGTCATGCCGTGGTAGTTGTACGGGTTGCCCATGTCCTTCCAGGCACCGGTGCCGTCCGAGCCGTCCATGCGAGCGAGGTATGTGATCACTCGCGTGCTGTCGGTCTGCAACGCCAGCGCGATCACGTCGTACATCAGCCGTTGATAGCGGCGATATTCCAATCCTGACTTGTCGGGGTCGAGCGCCTGCTCCTTGCCGAACTGGATCGTCGCGACGCTCGGCTTCGGTTTGCGGAGCCAGTCCTTCTCCTCTTGCATGCGCCGCTCCAGATCGCGAACGCCGGTCAGGTACTCGTCGAGCTTGCGGCGATCATCAACACCCAGCGTCCCATTCAATCGCCGTGCCTCGTCGCCGAGCGAATCGAGCACGCTCGCCCGCCGCACGAACTCCGCCTCGCGAACATTCAACGACTCGGCGTTCTCCTGTCGGAACAACTGATCGAACAACACATGCGGACGATTCTCCGACGGAATCGGCGTTCCGCTCGGACTCCACGAAAGCGTCTGGTCGTAGTAGCCGCCGAAGCCAGTCCCTCGTTTGATCCCCAACGACAGCGACGGAAACCGCGTCTGCCGCCCAATCGCCGCCGCCAGTTCTTGATCACACGAGACTCGCAGCTTCGCCCCCGCGCTGCGCGTGTTGGTGCCGGTCAAAAATGTCCGATCGCCGACGTGCCCGCCGGAATACGTCAGCTTCAATCCCGAAACGACCGTGAACTCGCGCCGCAGTTCTTCCAGTGGCTTGAGAATCGGCGTGACGGTGTAATCACCGCCGGTGTCAGCGGGAGTGAAATCGCGACCGTTGATCCCCAGCCCGAAGAAACAGAAGACCGCTCGCCGCGGCGTTTCACTCGCTGCGAGATCACCAGCGAAGGTCGCCGACTGGGCGCGAACACTCATGGCATCAAGCCACGGAAGAGCCAGTGAAATGCCGGCACCCTTGAGAAACGTCCGGCGGGGAATCGGTTGACGCTTTTGGAGAATGTTCATGAACAGTGTATCCCAAAAATTACGAGAGCGGACGGCGGGGAAATGGAGCCGATGGATGAGGTTGAAGGTGGTCGATTACCGAGGGACTGGACTTGCGCCCTGTTGTCGATCTTCGCGAATCATGAATGGAGTTGGAAGATTGCGATGGCGTGTTGCGGAACTGGAGGCGTTGGTATCTCAGGGACATCATCTACAAACGTAGATCTGTTCACATGCACGGCTCAAGCCGTCTGGCTTTGGTTATGGGCTACACGTATCCGCGGAAGAGTCGGAGCGTCCAGTCGGCGGCCTGCAACACGCACAGCAGCAAGATCAGGGAGAAGTTGTGCCACATGTCGAGCGCTTGCCGACGGACCACGGTTGTTGACGATCGCGAGTCGGCTCCGATCCAACCATCGGGCAGGCTCGGTTCGATCTTGCGGCCGTCGGTGGCTACCACCCAGCGTTCGAGAGTTGCGTGATCCACCGGCGATCCATCGGTTTCGTTTCCGCGAGAGGCGACCTCAATGACGACGGAGGCGTCTGCCACGTTCTGGCCTTCGCTGCGAGCGGTCACGTCGATGCGATATCGTCCGGATTGCGACGGCTCGAATTGCGCGGACGATGTTTCACTTCTCTGCTCGTGCGTCTGAAGTGAGAGAGGCAATCGTCGTCCATCCGGAAGGATGACGGTGCCCTCGAATGTTGGCGCGGTCGTCTCCTCGCCAGCAGAGATTTCCGTAGCGATCCGAACCGAATCGCCGACTCGATACTGCGTCCGTTCTGGTCGCAGAAACAATTGGCGACGAGCTGACGTTTGCTCGGTGGGAGCCAAGGCTCGAAAGGCGTGTTGCCAGAACGTCGAATGCAGCGTCACGCCCTCATCAGTGCGGGGGCCGTGCGATTGCCATCGCCACAAGGTGTCCGTTCCGATGAACAAGACTCGCCCGCGTCCGACGTTTTGTTCCGCGATGACGACCAGCGGACCATAGGCGTTTTGCTGTCCGGCCGTTTCCAAAAGCACCGTGGCCAGTGGGCGTTTGCGGAGCACCGGATAGACATGTTCCAACGTCGGCAACGTCACGGCGGCTCGCGGGGATATGTCCGCAGCACTTTTTTCCTCCGTCAACGTGAACCACGACGAGGCTCTTCCTTCCGGCGTGAGTCGCACTTCGACTTGTCCGGAAATTGGCGTGCCCGATTCGCGCGTCAGCTCCACGGGCAACAGACGCGTCAGTTCGGGAGTGTCAACCCATTCCTCCAGATGCGTGCCGGCCATCACCACTAGAGATTTGCCCCCCTCCGTGACGGCTCCGTAAATGTGACGAGCCAAACCGCGCGGCCACGTCGCCGGCCGAACGTCTCCCAAGACGAGGGTATCGAAGCCGTCGAGTTCGCTGCGACTTTGCGGAAATCCCGCCAGCTTGACGCGGCGCTCCGGCTCACCGAATTGCACAAATGCATTTTCGCCACGCGACAACAAGGCCGTCAGGCTGAAACTCGGATCATCTTCCAGCACGCGGCGGAGATATTTGAATTCCCATCGCCAACTGTCTTCGAGGATCAGCACATCGTGGCGATCATCGACGGCTTGCACGTTGACTGCATAAGCCTGATCGACGGGCACTTCGCCCTGCATCAACTGGAAGCGGTAGCGTTTGAGCCCCGCCTCTTTCGGCCGATGCGTGATCATCACGAACTGATCCTGCCCGGCCATCAGCCCTGTCAATTCGCGCCGTTGGATTTCCTGGCCATCTTCTTCGACAACGAGCGAGAGCCGATCGAGTCCATGATGCGGACGGATCGTGACCTGAAACGCCGTCTCCGACCCGATGAGCACGCGCTGCGCCGCCTGGACGAGCACGATCTCCGCAGCGGTCGTTGCCGGCTGATCGGGAGCTTTCGTGGGGGCAAGTACGTCGAGCGACAGCCCCAGTTCTTTGGCGACGGCAACCACATCCGCGGAACTGCGATGTTGTCCGTCGCTGACGATCAGTGCCCGGCTCGGCAAGGCAGACGATTCGCGCGATGCATTCAGCAGCCGGACGTAGTTCCAGGCCGACTTCAAACTCGTCGCGACATCAGTTCCCTCTCCGCGCGGCGCAGCTTGATCGAGGGCAGCCGGCGTGCTCGGATAGGCTCGCCGGTCGAACGTGAACCAATGCAACGAGTGAGTCCGAGCCGCGGCCTGCATCGCCGGGCTGTTCGCAAGCTGCTGCTTCACGTCTTCGAAGCGTGTGCCGTTGGCCGCTGGTGACGACATGCTCGCCGATGTATCGACCAGCACCAGTAGGCTGGGAGAATCGACGACGGTTCGCGGCACCGACAGCACCGGCTGAAACAAGCCGAGGACCAGCAGCACGACCATTCCAATTCGGAGTGCGCCCAACTGCAGGATCGAGCGCCGTGGAACATGCTTTTGAATCAACAGCCGACTGCCAAACATCAGCGCTGCCAGCAGCGCGACACCAAACAGCGCGATCACCGCGGGATGCAACACGGGAAAGAATTGCCAGGTCATCAGGACTCGACTCCTTCCCGCTCGCGCAGCGGAGCGACAAACCCGCGTCGGCGATGATGCGATGTGCTCAGCGCGGGATTCATCCGCGGGCACAGCCAGTGCGTCAGAAACATCTCGGCCAGCAAGCAGAGACACGCCAAGCTGACGAGCCACGGTTCCAGGGCAAGCCGACGGTCAACAGAAGTTGCATTCGCGACGGAAGCGGTCGGCTGTTCGATTTTCATTTCGGCCGGAGTCCACCAAGCGTGGAATTTGTCCGGATCGAAAGGTTCCAGGCGGCTATCCGCTCGGCCGGGTTGAACAACCAGGATCAAGTCCGGCTCCGAACCATCGTGCGGCTTGATGTGATAGAAGCCGGACTCCGATGTTTCCGACAGAGTGAGCCAAGTGCGATTCGACACCGTATGCACCGGAGCAGACACCGCACGGCCAGTCGGCGAGATGACACGCGGAGGCTGCGTTGAGTCAAATGATTCTGGCAGAGCCACGGTCATCGTCTCGCCGGACGTGAATTGACGTCGAATTCCAGCCGATTGCAAATGCAGCAGCAGTCGATCCACCAGCGGCACAAAACTTTTCCGGCGCGGCAGATCGCACCAGCGGTCATCGGCCGAGCCATTGATCACGACCACACGACCGGCCTCCACGCGACGCGCGATCAACGCCGGCGTTCCGTCTTCCAACGTGGCCAGCACTTCATCAGCCGTCGTCAGCGGACTGCCGAATCGATACCAAGCTCGCGATTCAGTGCCGGCAAGATCACCCACCTCTGGATCGACCAAGCCCGTTAGCAGCGGATGGCGATCATTCCATTGTTTCCAAGGAGACAGTCCGCCTCGCTTCGCATCAGCCTGAACGCTTCCGGCTAATTCACCCGGCAACAAGCTGTGACCTGAGACAAGCGGCTGCACAAAGGCGCGATTGTAAAGTTCCGGGTCCACGGCTGGTCCCAAGAACATGGCGAGACCGGCCCCACGGCGAACCCGCTCCGAGATCGCTGTGGACAATGCTTCGCTGAGACCGGGGACATCGGCCAATAGGATCACATCGGCCGAGGCGATCTCCGTAGCCGACACCGTGATCGGCGTGCGGAGGACGAGCTGTCCGTCAGCCGCAATGGAGCCTGTTTCCGCCAGCGAACGGATCGCCGTTTCCAACGCCAGTCCGGGACGAAGAGCCGCATCAGCTCCGGTGTTCGGCGTGATGAGCAGTAGCCGCGGATCGCCGGTGCTGTCGAGGTCGCAGAAATACAGATCGTCGTCGGGCAGCTCATCCGACGGCTCCAGTTTCAACGTGACCAGACTTCCCTTCCGATCAAACGTCGTGGGCAAGGGCAAGTCGAGCGCCATTCGTCGCCCCGGTTGCAACGTCAGCGGAAACTCTTGTTGTTCGACGCCGGACAAACCGACAACTCGCAGCGTTCGCTGCATCACGCCGTCACTGGCACATGAGGCCTCCACATGCAGCACGGTTTCTGAATTTCGAGTTCGCAGACGCGCGGCGGTGAGCCAGCCGTTCCGCGGCGCAGGCAATCCGACATCGATCAATCGCAACGAGACCTTGGCATGTTCGGCAATCTCTCGGGCGAACGTCGAGACTTCGTTCGTGTTCCAGCCATTCGCGGGGTTGTCGGTCAAAAAGACGATCTCGACATGAACTCCCGGACGCCGCTGCGCCAACAACGAACGAATGGGTTCAAACGCCGAGTCAAGCTGCGTTTCCGCCGATCCCGTTTGCAGGCTGGATAACGACGGCAAATACAGCGTGGCCTCGTTCGTCCACGGGGCCAGCACTTCGGTCGTGCTCCCCGTGAGCAGCACAGCCGTCCGATCTCCCGGCAGCGTTTTGCGGATCAGTTGCGATGCGAGATTACGGGCCGTCTCCCACGGACTCGGACGTCCTTCGACACGTCGCCCCATGCTGCGGCTGATGTCGAGCACCACGATCCGATCGAGACCGGTCGCCGTTCCCGTCGGCGACCAGATCGGTCGCGCGAGAGCCAGCACCAGCAACGTCAGAAATCCGGCACGCAACAAAAACAAGAGCACCTGATGCCACTGAATCCGCCGTGCCATCCGTTGCTGGGTCAGATGGAGCCAACGCAAACTGCTGAACGGCGTTTGTCGCACATGCCGAGGCTTGAAGAGATGCACGACAATGGGAATGGCCAGCAAGGCCAGACCGAACAGCGCGCCGGAGGTCAAGAAGGTCATCGTCGCACCTTGCTGCGCCGGTTCAGATAAGCCGACAGCGCCTGATCGTACGGCTGTCGAGTGTTGATCAAGTGGTAGTCGATGCCGGCTTCGGCCAGCCCTTTTCGATAGAACTCACCGCACTGCCGGACTTGCTCGAGATAGCCGTCGCGCACAGCGGCCGGATCGATTTCCAACTCCTCGCCGGTTTCCAGATCACGGAACTGAGTTGCCCCTTGAAACGGGAATTCCAGTTCGGCGGCATCCTGAAGATGGAACACGATCACATCGTGCTTCAGACTGCGCAATTGCCGAATGGCTCGCAGTGTTTGATCGGGGTCGTCGATCAAATCGCTGATGACGACGACCATCCCTCGCCGTTTGAGATTCCGCGCGATCTGCCGCAGACTGCTGGGCATGTCCGTCCCTCCGGCCGGCGGATTCTCGATCATCACCTTCATCATCTGCCGGAGATGTGGTCGCCGGCAACGAGGCTGCACCAGCATGCCCGGCTTCGTCCCGAACAACGCCAGTCCGCAAGCATCCTGTTGCCGCAGCACTAAGTAGCCCAGGCAACTGGCGAGGAAGCAGGCGTAATCCCATTTGGTCAACAAGCCGGTGCCAAACGCCATCGACGCGGAACGGTCCATGAGCAGATAGCAGCGAAGATTCGTCTCCTCTTCAAACCGTTTGATGTAGTAATGGTCCGTGCGAGCATACAGATGCCAGTCGAGATATTTCAGATCGTCACCGGCGACGTACTCCCGATGATCGGCGAACTCCACAGAGAAGCCGTGAAAGGGGCTTTTGTGCAACCCATTCAAAAAACCTTCGACGACCAGCCGAGCCAACAGCGGCGACAACCCGATGCGAGCCAGCACCTCGGGTTGCAGATATTTTTCCGAGGCAGTCCCAGGTAATCCCTCAGCCAAACTCGGCGGTCCCGATTGCTGCGCCAAAGCTTGATGCAACTTTTGCATGAGCACCGACGACGCCGGACCAAGCTGCCTCCACCAAGCCGTTCGCGGCTGAAAACTCTTCGCGGCAGGTGAAGGGCTGGCGGACATACAGCATCTCGTAGCCACGCTCGCCAGAGCGTGGGCAGTGGGCAGTACCTGCAATCCCACGCTCTGGCGAGCGTGGCTACTTGCAACTTACTTTTTCCGCTCCGGCACGATTTCGAGCAACCGGCGGACGATGTCGTCCGTGGTCGTCCCTTCGGCCTCGGCGGCAAAGCTGCAGGAAATGCGATGACGCAACACCGGGAGCGCCAAATGACGCACGTCATCGCACGAGACATTGATCCGGCCGTTCAATGCGGCGAGGCACTTCGCGCACAAGATCAGCGCCTGGCTGGCGCGGGGACCAGCTCCCCAGGAGACTTGGTCTTCGATGAAGTCGGGAACCCCAGGTTCGCCAGGTCTTGTTGCTCGGACCAAATCAACGGCGTACTGCGTGACGTGCTTCGATATGGGAAGACTTCGCACGAGCTTCTGCATGTTAATGACGGCGTCGTGATCGCAAATCGGCTGAAGATCGACGGTCGCGTTCGATGTCGTTCGCTCAACGATCAGTTCTTCTTCGTCCAGGCCGGGATATTTGATGAACGTGTTGAGCAGGAAGCGATCCTTCTGAGCCTCGGGTAACGGATACGTCCCTTCCTGGTCGATTGGGTTTTGCGTCGCCAGTACGAAGAACGGTTTCGCGAGCGGGTACGTCTTGCCGCCGGCGGTGACTTCATGCTCCTGCATCGCCTGCAACAGCGCGGCCTGGGTTTTCGGCGGCGTGCGGTTGATTTCGTCAGCGAGCACGAGGTTGGTGAAGATCGGGCCGGCCACGAAGACTGTCACGCGCTTGCCGGTGGTGTGGTCATCCTCGATGACATTCGTCCCGACGATATCCGACGGCATCAAGTCGGGCGTGAATTGGATGCGTTTGAAATTCAACGACAGCAGTTGCGCCAACGTGTTGATCATCAGCGTCTTCGCCAAACCGGGGACGCCTTCCAACAGGTTGTGCCCCCCGGCGAAGATCGTGATCAGCAATTCCTCCAGGACGGATCGCTGACCGACGATCACGCGGGACATGCCGTCCAACATCTGGGTATGCAGTTCTTGCAGTTGCGCCAAGTCGCGCTCAATGTCGGCAGGTTCGATCATGGTGTGGGCTTCAGCTAGGTGGGTGGAGTTCGCTGGTGGGATGATTGGCGGGAGCCACGCTCGCCAAGAGCGTGGGTGGATTCGTGAAGACCCACGTTCTTGGCGAACATGGCTACACGATTTCATTCAATGGCTCAACGCATACGTGATGATGTTCATGACAACTCGAGTGGCATCGTCGGACGCGAGACCTTTCGCGTAGGCGTTGGACTCGTGATTCACGCCGCTCATCAGATCAAAGGGTGTGTAGATGACGGTAAGGCGACCGTCGAGAAACAGGCCGTAGAATTCCGGCGTTTCCAGAGTCGGATCGTCACGGAGTGCCGTGGGTGTGTATTCCACACGATCGACCGGATTCCAGCCGCTGGCAAACAGCGGATGCGTCGCGGGCAGTTTGATCAAGTCTCCTTCGGGGATGACTTTTTTCAGTTCGCGCCGGAAGCCGAGATCGAACGGCTTCAAGCCGGCCGCGGCGGTCGCGACGACCATCCCGCCACGTTGCAGATAATGCCTGAGCCCTTCGACCTCCTCACTGGTCAATTGGAAGTCGTAGTGACCGGTCATGAAGACGAGCGGGGAATCGGCGAGTTGCGGGTCATCCAGAGACACCGTGACCGGCGCATAATCGACTTCCAGACCAGTGTTGTCCCTCAGCCCCTGAAGCACGCTGTTTTGCAGCGCCGGGTTCACGTCCCAACTGCCGCTGTAGGCCACCATCCCGAACCGGAACACATCACCGGCGGCGGTTCGACCGTCATAAACCGGGAACTCCTGGGCGAGAAAGCGACCATACTCGGTGGCTCCCAAGACGTAGGCCACGATGTTCACTCCGAGACGCAGAGCCGATTCACCCACGAAATGTTTTCCCTGAGGATGATAGGGCTCGCCGCTCCAGGCGGCTCCCATGCCGACGGGGACCAGGATCGCGGCCGCTCGCGTGCCGATATCCAGCGTGTAGATCTCCGGAGGCTGCTGAAACTGCACGCCATTCACCAGGGTCATCAACTGTTGCACGCGGTATCGCGAGTTGAGCAACGGATGGTCCTGCGGCGCTCGCATCAGCCGCTTCTGTGGAAAAACCTTCCGCATCTCGCGGGCCACGGCTTGTGAAAACTCATCCCGCCCGCGAGCCGCGTTGAACAGAATGGTGCCCCCTTCGCTCAGAAACTTCCGCAGGTTTTCGACTTCTTTCGGAGTGAACGTGAAGTCGTAATCGCCGGCCATGAAGAGCAACGGGATATCGACCGGATCAAATCCGGGGCTGGCGAGCGGCTTCGTGGCGTACTGATAGTTGTTGCCGTCGGCCAACCGCGCGTTGACCGTGGACATCAAGTAGTAGCCATCATTCGGAAAGCTCTTCCACTGCTCGAACTTTTGCACGGTGCCGTCGGTGTGAACGTACTCCAGCGTTTCGCCGTATTCGACTTTGTGCATCACCGTGAGATTCGTCGGTGGCGGAGGTGTGCGGGTCTGCGTTTTTCGCTGGCCGGGACCGGGATCGGGAATGACGCCGGTATCTTCGCCACTGGCCTCCATCTTCTGCGGTGCCTTCACCGGCGGCGGAGGCGGGGCCTCGGCCGGGGGAAAATTGACACGCCGCTGAGCAACGGCCGTGGACGACGAACCGAACAAGGCAACGAATAGGATCGTCCCACTCACCCGAAGTGTGAGCGAGGGAGATCGCTTCACAAGACTTGATATCGGCGGCTTTGTGGGGCGCTCGCCCTCGCTCACGCTTCGGATAAGTGTCATGGCAGACTGACCTCGATGGTCGGTTTCTTTTCATTCGGAATGGCACGATACCATCCGACCTCCGGCGCGACAGTCAGCGACTTCAAGACTTTCCGTTCCGTGCCTGCGGCTTGGACTGGCCCGACAATGTTGAGTTGATACGCCGGCGCTGGCTGAAGTTTGGCGTCCGCATCGTATTGCCAACTCCGGACAATGAGAGGTTCCAACGATTGCGGTAACGGAGTGAATCCGTTTTTCAGCACAGGGGCGGGTGAGTTGCGAATGTTGGGATCTTGCGCTCCGGGGGGCAACGGAGTGGCCGGTTGAGCTGTCTTGATTTCAACAGCGATGCCTGGCGGAACTTGGCCGTTCACTTGGGCCACGACGAAGTTCAGCATCTGCACCGCTGGCAAACGCGGCTTTCCCGCGACGGTCGGAGTCGGAGCCCACCCCGGCGGGAAGGTGATGTCTTGAGGCGTTATCGGAGAATTGATCAACGTCAATGGGCCAGTCGCCATGTAGATCTTGTAGCCGTTCGGATTCGGCACCATGTCGCGAATCACAAGGTTCGTCATCTGGACCGTCGCGCCGCCGTGATAGTAGGCCGATTGCGATCCGGAGATCGTGATATCTTCCAACGTCCCCGCAGCGCTGGTCAGCGTCATGCCGTGTGTGCAATCCTTGATGAGCAACTGCTTGACCATGAAGCCGCTGCCGTACCAATACAGGCCGGCCGCACATTTCTCGATCACGTTGTTGGTCATGATGCACTCAGGCTGGCCGTAGCAGGTGATGCCGCCAGGATAGTTGCCGCGGATTGTGTTTCCACGGACTTCAATCAAAGGGCAGACGGAGATGTAGAGAGCCGCTTGTGGCACCGGAAACGGGTCGTCGCGCTCGAAGTGGTTGTCCGCCACGACGGCGGAATCACACGAGGTCAGGTACAGACGGCTGGTCCCGCTGAATCGGTTCTTGATCACGTTGATCCGCTCACCGGGCTTGACTCCGGTGTTGTCGATGCCGGTCGGCTGAGCGTAGATGTTGATCAACTCGGCCCGCTGAATGTCGAAGGTCGATCCCGTGGCGGCTTCCAAGATGGCCGTCGGATCAGGCTGCGGCGTTCCGGCCGGGACTTCTTTTTTCGGAGGCCGTGAAGTGATCAAGGCATTCTTGCGTCCTTGAGTTAAGCCCAGTCGTCCCGACACGACGAGGCCGCCTCCTTTGGCGATCTTGAGCGTCCGCTGTTCGGTGTCTGCGGCAACGAGCCGGAATTCGTGTTGGTCCTTCGCCGACTTGGAAGCATCCAGACGGATGTAGCCGTAGCTTTCCACGAGGCCGTTTGCGCAGAACACGATCGATCCGGCTCCGACTTTGAATTGCAACACGGATCGAGGATCGAGCGACAGTTGCCGGCAGGTGATCTGTCCATCGTCATTACGGTTGAACGTCACTGTGTCATCGCGAGCGATCACGACATCGTCGTCCGCCGCAGGAACCTTGCCGCCGCGCCACGCCGCAGGGTCAGACCAATCCCCTCCGCCCGATGCGTTGGAATAAATCTCGTCGGCGAAGCTCATCGTGTTCGGAGAAAGAATACCCAAGCACACCGTGACCAGCGCGAAACGTAGGGTGGGTCGAGTCATCGAGACCCACCAGAACGTCTGGATGACTCGACCCACCCGACGGCGACAGCGACGACATTTCATGGCCGTTCCCCCGGAGACGATCCGTCGATGAAGTTGCTCAGCCAGTGTAATTCTTCGTCAGAGACGGATCGCACTTGGAGTCCATCAATCTCACAGGCTCCATGAATCAACGCCCCGAACAGGACACGGCCGTCCAACGCTTGCGGCGGAGCATCGAGCATGAAGCCGATCTTTCGCCATGCGCCGTAGGTCCGCTCGTTGAAGTACGTCCCCACGCCCTTCACCGGGACGTAGTCGCTCCCTTGGCCGTAGAAGTTCAGATACATGTGCGAATTGAATCCAGGGAAGGCCGTCAGCAAATCGTCGCGATACCAGACTTCGGCCCAGTAATGCCCGGTCGTGGTCAAGTTTGGCAGCGGGCGTTCGAGCGTCAGGTATCCGAGATAAACCGGATGAGCTTCCAGCAGTCCGACGTGTGGACCCGCCAGTCCCATGCCGCGCACGAATTTGAGGTTGGTCGGCTTGCCGAACCACTGTGATTCCTCCGGCTCGAAGCCAGAGACGACATCCGCGAACGGCGGCAGTTTCGCTGAGCCGCCGTCTGTCGTGGGGATAGCGCGTGCCAGCCGCTCTTCGAGCTGCTTCTTGCGATCGGCCAATTTTTCCTTCTCGAAGTATTTGGGAAACGCTTGCTCCAGTTGACTGAGCCTCTTCAGCGCTTCGGGAAGCTGACCCATGCGGACCAGACATTCCACCATGCCATGCAGTGTTCGGTCTCGATAGCCGGCCCACTGCCGCAGTTGCAGCAAGACTTCGTAGTTCCGCAGCGAGGCGTCATATTTTCCGGCAACGCGGTCCGCCTCGGCTCGCAGAAAGCGATACAAGCCTTCGAGTTTTTGATCCGGGTAGTTCAACTCAATCTTGTCGAGCAACAGCCGAGTTTCGCGGATGTCGCCTGTCCGCAGTTTTTGCTCGGCGACGCGCAACAGTGCCCCGCGTGTCACGGCTTCGGATTGAGCGGTCGCCAGAAACGCTTCTCCACCCAAGGTGGCCGCCATGCGGTAGAGTTCGCCGGCGGCTTTGATCTTGCCAGCTTCGGCAAACAGATCGCCGCGGTGGATTGCCACGATCCGCATGTCGGGATGTTCGAGACGGCGATGCTTCTCCAAGAGCGCGTCGTATCGTCGTGCCGCGTCATCGGTGTCTTTGAATTGCCGGTGAATGATGTCCGTGGCCGTCAATTGGATTCCCACTTGCAGTGTCGGCAACTTACCGAATTCTTGATTGGCCTGTTCGAGCACCTTCTCCATCTCGGCCTTACGACCGTTGTGTCCCAGCGCCGTGATCAAGGACTTGAACAGCTCGGCGCGAAGCTGCGGATCGAGCCCCGGTGCAGCCAAACGATGCTTCGCCAATTTCTCCAAGAGCGGCCAACGCTCCGGTGCTTCCGAGGACATGAGGAAGTCCAAGATTCGATCTTGCCGCTCGGCCGGGAATGTTTCGACGTTCGCAGTCGCCAATTCCCGAATGACGTAGCGAATGGAAAATGGACTGATCGAACCCGGTGCGGCCCAGACATGCACACGGCGTTGAAACGACGGCAACGATCCACCGCCGGACAGCGTCACCACATAATCTCCGGGAGCAAAGTAAACGTGCCGCACGCTCCGGCCGACCGCTTCCGTGCCGTCTCCGAAATTCCAAGTCAGTTGGGATTCCTCCGGCAGGTCGCCCTGAGCTTCAAAGCGGACGAGATACAGCGTCGAGTCTCCGGCCGCGACGAGGGCATCATCAATGCCATAGCCGAACGACGCACCGGTGTTCGGCCCCGCCACTTCCAATGCGGCGACATGAGCATAATCGGGGTGCACGAACATGTCGCGCGGCACATAGGCCCACGTCTTCGCTCCCGGCGGAACCCACAACAACGAACATCCGCCGTAGGTGCCGGGGCTTTCCTTCAACACATGATACATCTCGACGGTATGCACGCCGGTTTTGAGTTCCAGCTCCGCACCGATGGACTTCGTCGGAATCGAACCGGTCAGGCGTTGATTCGATCCGGGCCGGTCGCAGACTTTGAATCCGTCGATGAAAAGAAACGACGCATCCTCGGAGTTCACAAAGAAACGGTAGACCCCATCGGCTTTGATATTCAGGTGGCCGCGATACGTCACCGCGTAATCATGCGGATTGGCCGGGCGAACGGGATTGCTGTTCTGCACCATTTCCGTGACCAGCCCATTCGCCACGACGGGGTCGCTCTTGGTCAACCCCTCGCGGACCACCGTCCAACTGGAAATGTCGCCTCCTTTCCAATCGCGAGCTTCCAACACGATCCCTTCGGGAATCGGCTCGGCCGCTGCCGGCGGCGCGGCGGGATTTCTGGCATGAACCCAGTACCAGACATCCGCCCCATGACGCGGAAACTGAATGAGCGTGTCTCCGTGAGGAGTGTGAGACAGCACGGCGACCGGCAGCGCCGTTCCATCGGCACAGACGACGGCAACATCCGAACCATCCGGCTTCAACCAGCCACCGGTCGGCAACCGAGCCATGATCGATTTCGATGTTGATTGAGCCGGACTCAAGCCCATCAGCCGCAGCGTGTATCGCAACTGATAACCGTCGAGCCATGCCGGCTGTTTCTCCGGCAGCGGTTCGATCACGTTCTTCTGCGGCTCGGCTGGAGGCGCGGTGGCCTGTCCAAAGACAGGTCCGATGGCTCCACACACAACAGCAGTGACGATCAGCATTCGCATTGTGAAGAAATGATTTGTTCGCCACGGATGAAACACGGATGAAACACGGATTTGGGAATCCCTTCCAAGAGATGGCATTGGCCATCGCCACTTGGTTCTCGTTCGTGTCGTTTTGTTTGATCCGTGTTTCATTCGTGTTGAATCCGTGGCCATTCACTGCTTTGCAAACTCATTGTGGCTCATACGTGATCCGTAATTTCCATTGCTTGGCTCCGTTCCAGAACGGCGAATGCGTGCGGAACCAGCCCATCGCTTCATCCGTCGTGATCTGCCAGCCGAAGTTGGGGACCGTTCCCGAATACCACAACTCAAGGTCTTCCGTGACGTTGAAGGTATGCTCGCCCGAACCTTGAATGGAAGCCGAGGCCGTTGCCTTGACCGCTCGGTCTTGCCCCAACCCCATCGCGCCGGGTGTGTGCCATTCCAGACGATTGGGTCGCGTGATGCGATATTGGTGTGAGACGCCCGACCCCCAGCCCTGCAAGATCCGGCGGACCTGCACACGAACGCCGGTCGCGGGATAGACTTGGGCATACGGCACGACCCATTCCGCTTTGGTGATGCGCTGGCCGGGAGGGATTTTCTCCAGCGGATAGCGGATCAGAAACGACGTCTTCGGAGTCAGGTCAATCTGGTGATTGCCATATTCTCCGTTGGCATTCACGACCGCCGCCCAACTCATGCGCGGCGCGTCCGACGAGATCGCCGCCATCAGTTCGCAATCGGCATCCGTCAACACGATCGTCTTCGCCGAGACGGTTGATGAGGCCAAGACCAGCAGCATCACAGCCAAGTAGCCACGCTCGCCAAGAGCGTAGACAAATTCGCGAACACCCACGCTCTTGGCGAGCGTGGCGACCCAAGGATGATTCACGGCATCTTCTCCACAGGGACGTACAACTTTCCAAACTTCGGCGACCAAGCGAGGCACTCGACCGTCGGATTGTTGACCGTCATCTGCATGGCCGAGGGTTTGAACTTTCCTTCGGCATCCAAGTCGATCAAACAGACTCGGCCATTCGCTCCAATCGCCAACTGATTGGTTTTCTCCAGGACCAACGGAGTGCTGTAATACACGAAGTGGTCGTTGGTCATGGTCTGTGGGGCCAGAGTCAATTGCCCATCGGCGTGCTCCATCCGATTGATGCGTCCGTCATAAACGAGCGTCGCGATGTAGACTGACGGAACGGTCGGATGAACGGCGACACGGTAGCGATAGGCGACATACGGCTGAAGGTAGAAATAGCAATAGCGCCCCAATCGGTCGGACAGCACCCAACTGACTGGACCGGAGTGGCCTGCCAAAAAGATGGCATCGTCGTTGAAGGGAACATAGCAGTACGGGGCCGGCACACTGGCGAACGAGTACGTGGTCGCTTCCATGTACTTCCGCAAGACGAGCGGTTGTCCTGTCGCTTTCGATTGCTCGATGGCCGCGAGCTTCGCGATCCGAGCGGCATTGGCCGCAGCAGGATCAAGCGGAGGAAGTGGCACGATCGGTTTCACGTCTTCTGGCGGGGTATTCGGCGGAGCTACGGCTGGCAAGCCGTCGGGATCGAGCACGAACCAACCGATCGTCGTGACGAGCTTCTTCGTGCGGTCCAGCTGCTGCATGTTAGGAACGTACAACCTCGTCATCACAGGATTCAGCGCGAATCCGCCAGCCAGTGCTCCGCAACTGAAGTCCGCTCCGCGCGCCGTGGCGAAGATGAGCTTGGGTTGCGGCTCGTCGAGACCATAGATCAAGAGATGATCGAACTCGGCGGAGACCGCCGGATCGGTCGGCTTGTCATCGGGCAACGGTTCGACATCCTGCCAGACATAAAGCAGCGGCAACCGAGGATGACAAAGCAGACCAAGCACATGGTTGGGCCGCGCACCAAACGTCGCCGGCTTCGGCAACGTGATCGTCACGGGATCGCCGGGGACGATCTGCCCTTGAGCATCCAAACGGAAAAGCGACACATGTGCCACAGATTTCGGACGATGCCCGACAGCAAGCGTGCCTGCAACATCGCTGACCGCAACATGCCTCGCTGCCGGAGCGACCACGGTCGTCACAAACGGCAGCGGAGTTTCCGGCACAGTGAGCACACGAATCTCGCGCTGCGCGAAAGCTGGATGTGCCGCACTAATCACACAAAACAAGACCGCCGTGGCCCACTTGAAACTTGGCAGAACGATGTGGGCAGAACGATGAGATGAAAATGATTGAGTCATCCGATTTGACGGCATCATTCTTGTTCCCATTGTTCTGCCCACATCGTTCTGCCAATTCATGGCATTCGATCCGGCGCGGCCAGTCGTTGGTAATAGGTCTTCACGGCCTCCTCGTAACCCGGTGGAACGGATCGGGCCGGGTCATCCAATACGTTGCCTCGGACTCGCTGTTCGCGAGGCAAACTCGCTTGGAATCCGGAGTGCGCCTGGTGAAAGACCTGCAACACTCCGCGAACTCGTTCGAGCGTCTGCTGCTGCAACCGAAAAATTTCCGCCGAGGGTCGATCATTGAGGCTGTGCAGGTTCGCCTGCATCTGATCAATCAGTTGGTCGAGGTGTTCTGTCGGCAGATAAAGATTCTTGAGATCTTTGCGGATCGTCTTCAGCCGCTCGATGATCTGTTCTTGCTTGCCGTTCATGTCACGCATCAATTCAGCGACGCTCGCATCGAGCTTCCCGCCCTGACGTTCGACGATGGAGTTCTTCGCTTGCGGCTTGTCCATGCGATTGATCATGTCGTCGGTCCATTCGCCGACGTCGCTCAGGCTGAACTTGGCGTCATCGGATTCGACCTTCCGTCCACCGATGCCGGTCGAGGTGTCGCTCTGCGGATCGTTGCTCTTGGTTTCTTTGACGGTGTCCTTCTGGTCGGGGACACGATCCTGACCTTCCTGAACTTTGTCTCGGCCACGGCGATTGATCGATTCATTGCCGACCGCCACGCCGTGCGCCCGCGCCCCTTGCCGGCCGATTCGCGAGGCTCCGCCGACGTTGGTCGTGGGCGGCTTTTGGTTGCCGGTGGCAGCCGAGGCGGCCGTCGAATTCAAATCGCCTCCCTGTTTGCCAACGTCCCCCTTTTCATTGATGTTGAAGGCCGCGTTGAGATTGTAAGTCTCATAGTTGTCCTTCATCGCGTCTTCTTCTTCCAGCAGATCGCCGACGAGGTCTTCAAACTTCTCCTGAATGTGCGGCTTGACTTTATTTCCCTTGCGGTCGGACTGGTTAGGAAAGCTCGGCTCGCCGCCGGGAGTCTTGGCCAGGCTGAGATTCTTGAACTCCTGCCGCATCCCCGTGTCTGCTCGCTGCAATCCCGGCACGGCGCTATCGGGAAACAGATAATCGTTCGGTTTCGATTCGTCGTCCCCTTCGCCCTTCTTCTTTTTCTGCTGAGCCACTTCCACTTGATGGATGATTTCCTCCAACTTGAGACCGTTGGGTTCGTCGAGCAGGTCTTCGGAGGAACCTTCCTTCAGCTTTCCCAACTCGGCCTGACGCTCCAGCTTGCTCTCATCGTTTTCAGACTTCTCGGCCAGTAGACGACGAGCGGCTTCCGCCAGAGCCTCACGCAGCTTCTTGTAGATTTCATCGAGTGATGCCGCCGCTTGTGCCTGCTGCTGAGTAGCGACAGACCAATTTTGTGCTTCAATCGCTGACTGAGCCGACTTCTGCATCCCGAGCAATTCGTCTCCGGCCAACGCTTCAGACGTTTCAGCAAATGCTTCACTCAACGGCGACTCGGATTCCGCAGCTCGTTCGGCCAGTGCGGAAAACGCGGTGGAGGCCAGTCTGCACAGTTCGTTGAGTTTCACTTGCCGCCGAGATCCGGTGGCCTGTTGCGCCGCAGTAGGTTGAGACTCCTGTCCCGACCAGCGAGCGGATTGATCCCGGAGAATCGCCTGCCGATCAGCCAACATGCGAAGGAACGGCGTCATGTGTGCCAATTCCCATTCCTTGCGGAAGTGCAGGTACTGCTCGTGAATCTCCCGCAGACTTTGCAGCGTGCGAGCCATCGTCGCTCGCGCGTCGGCAAAGGAGTTTCGCCGACCGGCAGCGTCATCCCGCGTGGCCACACTGTCCAACACTCGAATGGCGCGGATCATTTCCGAATCCGCCAGCATCGCGACCGACAGTCTCAAGCTGCCCGCCGGCGGTACCATCTCGCGAGCGATCCGTCCTGCCGTCTGTCGCAATTGATCCTGCGTCTTGGAATGCTCAACCGCTTCCGTGATCAGACCTTTCACCCGTTCCGGAACATTTCCATCGGCGGCAGGATCGGCGTCGAGCTTGCGAATCAACACATCGAGCGCCGCGTGCAATTTCTGCTCGACCGCGATCAAGCCGGCGATCTCGGCCTCGGATTTCAGAATCTGCTCGTACAGCAACTGCAACTGCGAACCATCACCCGTCACGAGCAACAGATGAGTGATTCCCGTCGTCCACGTCGCGGCACGATCCGGCCGCGCATCCGACGCGCGAGCGGCCAGTTCAATCCGCTCTCCCTCCGAAACGCCAAAGGCTGTCGGCGTGACTTCGGTGGTCTTCGTTGTCTGCCGAGCATTTTCCGAGGGCCAAGTTTGAAGTGCGATCCAACCGTCATCCTCCATTGGATCGGCTTTGGCTTTCATCTTGCGGAAAAAAAGTCCGGTGCGCGATAGCCCGATGTCATCCAGCGCATCCACCTGCAACGCAATCGCCGAGTCGATCGACAACTCGCCGTTTGTTGGCAAGCCGCTCAACGTCGTACGCGGGAGTTCATCGGCCACGGTTCGTATGTTGAACCAAGCACTCAGATGCGGCGTTCGATTGGCCCGCTGCGTTTCCAACGCGTACTCCGTGATGTTCGCAAAAGTCAGTTCGCCAGAAAACTCTGTCGCACTGAGGTTTTTCAGTTCGACCACTCGCGAATCAGCCGCAAGACTTGTCGCCGAGGTCGTGAGACTTCGGTCCGAACTCTCACGAGTTCGGCGACGTCCGGCACCATCCTCGGTCGACGATGGGGAGCCTTCTCGAACGAGCAACCGGACTCCTTCGACCGGTTGATCGAACACAAACTTCAGTTGTGCTTGGGTTCCTTCGAGCGCCTCCAGATCGCCGCTCGTTTGCGCCGACTTGTCGGGCAGCTGCGCGTACTCCGGAAAGTGGTAGTTCACTTCGACCCATTGCAGCCGAGCCGACGTCGGTACCTCGATCCGGAAATACGGACTGGTGAAATCGCCGCCATGCACAGCGTAGGACAAACTCCGTTGGACGTTGCGGAGGGTGTAAGTCACCGTCTCGCTTTGGACCGAAACCAACTGAGTGCTTCGACGATTCTGTTCGTCGAGCAGAATCGTGATTTCGGCGGGCCGTTCGCCAAGAATCCGCACACGGATTTCGACGTCCCCGGAGGCTTCGATATTTCCCGGCTCAACTTCCAACCGAGTCCGATAGACTGGGTCAACCGAGGCAAACGGCAGCAAAATCCGCTTGGCAGAACTAGCAAACCGCTGAGGCTGCCACATCCAACCGATCACCGCGGTGAGGGTGAATGTTCCCGCCAAGGCCAACCACATCGCCGCCGGCTGAACCGCGACGGCCGCCGGCAACCGAAGTTGTGAGAGCTGGCGACAATTCTCCTGAACGAGTGCCGGTGCCCAGGTAGAATTCCCCTGCGCCGCCTCACGGCTCAACTGCAACGTATTGATCAGCCGATTCTGAATCCGACCGGAGAACCGCCGCTCCATAGCCAAAGCGACCTCGTCTTCGGTCGCATGCCGTTCTTGCCAGCGCCGTGCCAGACCTCGTCCGAACCGGAATAGGACCGCACATAAACCGCCGGCCGTCGCCACTCGTCCCCACATCGGAAGATGCGCAAGACTATCGACCAGGATGGCCACCAGAAAGTAAGCCCAGAGAGCGGATAGCGTCCAACCCAGCGCCTCCAACAGATTCCATCGCTGCCAACGAACTCGTTGAGATTCCACCAACTGTCGCAAGGTATCGATGCGATCCATCATGTGACCTTCGTCAATCACCAGGAGGTCTTTCGGAGAACGCAGCGTTGCCCCGACTTCGCTCCGCCAGTGTATTCGTCGGCGAAAAGCTGGTTCAATACCGACAAGTCTGAGCCAATCCGCTCTCGTCAAGTGAAAAACGTCCCACCATCGCCGGACCCACGAGTCGATCGAGAGTTTCACGGAGTTGATTCGCCAAAGCCAGCGCGCCAAGCCGTCAAGTTCAAGTCGTCGTGAATCGGCGAGCTGGTTTCTCGCTTACAGGACCTTGCCGGGATTCATGACTCCGTTTGGATCGAGAGCGGTTTTGATCGCCCGCATGGCATCGACGGCGGGGCCGAACTCGCGCCGCAAAGCGGCACGTTTTCCGAGACCGATGCCGTGTTCGCCGGTGCAAGTGCCATCGAGCGCGAGGGAGTGAGCCACAATCTCGTCGCTGAGACGTTGGACTTCGGCAAGTTCGTCGGCGGAGTTCGGATCAATCGAAAACACGACGTGAAAGTTGCCGTCGCCGACGTGGCCGAACAGCGGAGCCGGGATGCGTGTGGTCTTCAATGTCTCTTTTGTTCGGCGGATGCACTCGGCGAGATTCGAGATCGGGACGCAGACGTCGGTGACGTAGCCGGCACCGTTGGGGCGCAGGGCGAGCGACGCGTAGTAGCTGTCGTGCCGCGCTTGCCATAATCGACGGCGGTCGGACTCTTCGGTCGCCCATTGAAATTCTTGGCTCGTGAAATTGCCGATGATTGCGCGGGCGGCTGTTGTTTGCTCGGCCACGCTTGTTGGACTGCCATGGAATTCCAAGAACAGCGTCGGTGACTCGTCGTAGCTCAAGCCGCTGTAGCGATTGACTGCCGCCATCTGCACTTCGTCGAGCAATTCGAGGCGCGCCATCGGGATGCCGGCAGTCAGAATTGCAATCGCCGCTTGTACCGCGTCATCGACATTGGAAAACGCGCACACGGCGGCAGACATCGCGTCCGGATTGCGAGCCAATCGCAGCGTCACCTCGGCGATGAGGCCGAGTGTTCCTTCTGAGCCGACGAACAGGTGTGTCAGGTCGTAGCCGGCCGATGACTTTCGCGCACGCGAGCCGATGCGAAGGATTTTTCCGTGCGCCAAGACGACGGTGAGTGCGAGGACTCGGTCGCACATCGTGCCGTAGCGCACGGCGGCGGAACCGGAGGCTCGCGTCGCCGACATGCCGCCGAGCGTACAGTCGGCACCAGGGTCGATTGGGAAATAGAGGTTCGTGCCCGACTCGTCGAGGAACTTATTGAGTTGCAATCGAGTCACGCCGGCTTGGACGGTGACGTCCATGTCGACCGCACTAAATCGCAGGATGCGATTCATGCGGCTGAGGTCCACGCAAACTCCGCCGTGAATGGCGACGACTCCGCCCTCAACCGCCGTGCCCGTGCCGAACGGGATGATCGGCATGCGATGTTCGTGACACAGTCGCGCGACGGCAGCGACTTCGTCATTCGATCGAGGGAAGACCACGCAATCTGGCCGCTGCGACTTGTGATGCGAGACGTCTTTCGCGTGCTGATCAAGATCGCTCGGCAATACCGAACAGCGATCTCCAAGCAAGGCCTGGAGCTGTTGAACGACTGTGTCTCGCTCATCCGGACTGGCGAAGTTGGCGGTTTTGCTCAGTGAATCGGTTGTATCGAGCATGTCAAACTTTGCGGGTTAGCGAGGTTGGTGGGCTGGATGCACTTCCCCAACCTCCATTTTTAGCTCGAACTTGGGGAAACCTTGTCGACAGTAACAGTCGTGCGGTGTGAAAACCGTTCCTCGCCGCGAGACCGGAAGAATCGAGAGTTTTTCGCTCACGGGATCACGCAACGCAACTTACGCTACTGCCACAAACCGGAAAACCAGACCGACGGCTTTTGTTTCAACACGATTCGAGACGTTCTGCCGGCCGCCAGAGATACCCCTCGCTTGGCGACGTGATCCACACCCTCGGGAGATATTTCATGAGAGCCATTCTGTTGGGACTGGTGGCCGTCGCCACCCTCGCCGCCGCAAGTACCGCTCAGGCGGGTGGCTATTGCGGTAGCTGCAACTACGGCAGTTGCCCCACGAACGCTTGCCAGCCGTCGGCTTGCTACACGTCGTGCAAGGTCGAGCGCCAGACCTGCTATCGCACCGTGTACGAGACTGTCTACGAACCCGAACAAGTCAACGGCAACAAGACGGTCTATGAGACTGTTTGGGACGAGCAGCAAGTCACCTGCAACAAGACGGTCGTCGAGACCGCCTATCGCGAGCAAACCTACACGGTCTGCCGACAAGTCGCCGAGACCGCCGCTCGCGAAGAACGCTACACGGTCATGAAGCAGATCAACGAGACCTGCGAGCAAGAACGCAGCTACACCGTCTGCAAGCCAGTTTGGGAAGAGTCAGTTCGCGAGTGCCGGCGCACCGTCCAGAAGCAAGTCTTTGAAGACAGCTTCCGCGAGTGTCGTCGCACTGTGATGCGTCCCGTGATCGAGACGATCAATCGCGAGGTATGCCACACGGTCATGCGTCCGGTGACTCGCTGTGCGACGGTCCCGCAAGTCTGCGGCCAGTGGGTCTGCAAGCAAGACTGCTACTACGGGCTGCCGACGCCGAAGTGGCAATGCAATCCGTGCAGCCAGACCCCGACAATGAGCTGGCAACAGAATGTGCAGCCAATCACTTATCGAGTCTGGCAAACGCAGGTCGTGCAACGCCAAGTCAACTACACGACCAATGAACCGCAAGTCGTTCGCCAGATCTGCCCGCAACAAGTTTGCCGCTACGTCCCTGAAGTTGTTGTGGATCGCATCCCGGTCCGTACCTGCCGCATGGTCAATGAAGAAGTGGTTGATCGGATTCCGGTCCGCACCGTCAAGTATGTGAACGAAACGGTGACTCAAAAGGTGCCAGTCCAAACGTGCCGTTGGGTCAAAGAAGAGCACGTTCGCAGCGTTCCCTGCACGACGTACAAGACCGTCGAAGAGACCAAGACGTGCCAGGTGCCCTATCAAGTCTGCAAGCAAGTTCCGTACACGGTGACTCAGCGAGTCGCCCGTTGCGTCGCCAAGCAAGTACCGACGACGTACACCCGAATGGTGGCTCGATGCGTGCCGAAGCAAGTGGCCTATGAAGTCTGTCAGATGGTCCCCGTCACGGTTTGCAATCCGTCCCCGACCGGTTGCAGTTCGTGCGGTGTGGCCACTCCGGCAGGTGAATCTCAAGAGCACAAAGTCTTGAAGCCGGAACCAGAACCAGAACTGCAGCAGCCATCCAAGGAAGTAGAAGTGCCGAAGACCGAGGTGCCCAAGCCAGCCGAAGATGGCGCTCCGAAGGCATAACGCCTGTCAATTCCATCTCGCCTGATCACAGGCCGTTCGAGTGACTTCGCTCGAACGGCCTTTTCTTTGGGAGTGCGGACACTCCACGCTCCAAGGTTCTCGCCAGCCAGATCGCGGTTTACGATCGAGGCAGAGGAGTTTTTTTCGATGACCACGCGCATTGTGCAAATTACCGACCTGCATCTGTTGGCTGATCCGCTTGGAGAATTGAAGGGCGTCTGCACCCGCACCAATCTGCAGGCGGTGCTCGACGTCTTGCGGCGAGATTTCGGTTCGGCCGAGCGGCTGATCGTCACCGGCGACTTGGCTCACGATGAACTTCGGGAAACGTACGTCGTGCTCCGCGAACTGCTCGGCGATTGGCTGCCGAAACTGCGGTTGATCCCGGGCAATCACGAGAATCGCGACTTCATGCGGCAAGTCTTCGGCGATCGCGTGACTGTGGTCAGCGACCGCAACGTCTTCGCGGACTCGATCGACGGCTGGCGGCTGATCGGACTCGATTCGCAATTGCCCGGTGAAGTGCGCGGCCAGTTGGGCGATTCTCAGCGAGATTGGCTTGCGCGCGAGTTGGCAGCAGAACCGCTCCGGCCGACGGCGGTATTTTTGCATCACCCGCCGTTGAAGGTCGGCACCGGATGGCTCGACGAAATCGGACTCGAAGATGCCGAACGGCTGCTGGAATTGTTGCGGCGATCACCGCAAGTGAAGTTCGTCTGCTGCGGGCACATCCATCACGAGATGACGGTTGCCCAAGCGAACGTACTCCTGCTGACGACTCCATCGACAAGCGTGCAATTCCTCCCGGAAACCGAAATGCTGGTCCCCGATTCCGTCCCGCCGGGTTTCCGCATCTTCGACTTGGAGCCGGACGGCTCGTTCCGCACGCGCGTCGTGCGTGTGCCGATTGTCACAGGAGTTCTGCCAGGATGACTTTCGCAGTTCGATGCCTGAAGGTCACCGATTCGGAGCTCATCCTCTCCGACAAGCCGCACTCGACACGAGCCGACGGCAACACGTTTGCCGCGCGAGTGCTCTGGTCCCGGCCGAACAACCTGAGCACATCGAACTGATTGAAGTAGCCGAGGCGGGAATCGAAACATCGACGGATTTCGCGGGGAATTCGACGATCGGCCGGCAAGGCGACTCACAATCAGACTCACTTGGCGGCGTTGTCGATCCGTGGCTCGCTCGGCTGATCGAAGTTTGGCCGGCTCTGGCGGAGGACGTGAAGGGCGAGATGCTCACGCGGGCGGGGCTACGACTTTGACGACTTCAACGACGTCAAAGTGAGCGATGACCACGACCGAGGCTAAAACTCTCGCTCGACCCGTTTGGGGGATTGTGACAGAATCGGTTCGGTCATCGGGGACAAGCTCGGCGGCAAATGGAGAGTGAGAACGTCATGGCAAAGACAAACGGCCATCCCAAGCCATCGGCGCGGAAAAGCAAATCGCCCGCCAAGAGTCGCACGACGACGTCCAAATTGGCTCGCCCCCGGAAGACACCGTTGACTCGCAAGGGAATGTCACCGGAGCGGTTGTTGAAAGCGGCCGGCAGCATCCCGGCCAAGATGCTCGACGCGATGGAAAAGGCGATCGACGAGGGCTGCGGGCGGGTGGAGTCTCATGGCCAATAGCGTGCTGCTCGACACGAACATCGTGATTGCTGCGCTCCGCAAAGAGGCGCGAGTCCTCCACGCACTCGCCGCGACCGATAGCCTCTTCCTTCCGGCGACTGTCGTGGGCGAGTTGCTGTACGGTGCTCACAAGGCTCAGCATCCCGCGAAAGAGATGGCGAAAGTCGAGTCGTTCCTGACCGGCTTGGACGAATCCGCGATTCTTCCCTGTGACCACGCCACGGCTCAGGTCTATGGTTGGCTCAAGCATCAGCGTTCGCGGCTCGGCCAGCCGATTCCCGAAAACGATTTCTGGATTGCTGCCCTCGCGTACCAGTACGACCTGCCGCTGGTGACTCGCGACGCGCACTTTCAAGGGATTGAAGGCATCGCCGTCCAAATTTGGTGACGTTGATCGGCCTGTCGCTCGCCGCGTGTGCCGATGCCGGAGTCACCCGGCTCGACTCCGAAGACATGCACCACGGAGCCGACATCGCCAAGATCGGATGACGGGAGTGGTGGTCATCGACGCTTCGGGGGACTGCTTCGCCGACCGGCCGGGCCGGGCCCCTTTTTCGTGCTGACATAGCAATCAGATTCCGCGTCGAGAGTGCGCATGAAAAATTCGAGGCCCGAACCTTACTTGCCCGCGCGTTTTCGGATGGCGTCGGCCTCCGCCTCACGGACGGTGGCTTCTCTTTCGCGGCCAAGTTTTCGGAGAACCCGTGCGCACGACTCGTGACAAGTCGCGACCTTGATGTCATCGGGACCAAACGCCTGTTCGTAGTCGTCGGCAGCCAGTTTGTAGCACAACGATGCTTCGCGAAGTCGATGCGTTTCTTCATGCTCTTTGGCAAACGCAAACATGCCATCGGCACTCTTGCCGTCTCTCGTCGGTCGTTGCGTGTTGATTATTTCCAACGCCGAATCCATCAGTCGCTCTGCCTCAACAGTTTCGCCTTGGCATTCGAGCGTTCGCGCCAATTCGCGTTGCAGCTTTGCGA
The DNA here is from genome assembly GCA_945861865.1 of Candidatus Kuenenia stuttgartensis. Classification (GTDB taxonomy): domain Bacteria; phylum Planctomycetota; class Planctomycetia; order Planctomycetales; family Planctomycetaceae; genus SXKJ01. The sequence goes on from CAMAWN010000006.1 coordinate 47,646, forward strand.
TTTCCAGACGCCTTGCCGGTAATTTTTTCTGCTGCAATTCGAGCGATCGTTTGAGCAATACGGCTGACGCTCGAAATTCCCCCAAATCAACTTTCAGCCTGCTGAGTTCATTGAGTGCGAACAAAACATCGGGATGGTCAGGAGCCAATGCTTTTTCCCGAATCGCCAACGCACGCTCGTAGAACACACCGGCATCAGCCAGTTCACCTTTGGCCTCGCAAACGCTGCCGAGATTCCAGATTGGGAAAGTCACATTTGGATGGTCGGGGCCATGCGCCTTCACTTCAATTTCTAAACTTCGCAAGTGGAGCTGCTCGGCCTGCTCGAATTTGCGTTGACGCTCGTAAAGCGAAGCTAGATCGGCGAGCACAACCGCGAGTTGTGGGTGGTCCGGTCCAAGTGTCTTCTCTGTGATTTGAAGCGAGCGTCTGAGCAGCGCTTCGGCTTCGTCCGACTTACCTTGAGTCCGACAAATTCGTGCGAGCTGACCGAGTGGAGCAGCAAGGCTTCGATGTTCGGGGCCGAATTTCTTTTCACTCGTCTTCAACGCTCGGCGGAACAATGGCTCAGCCTTTTCCAGCTTTTTTTGCGTCATGTAGACCGAAGCGAGGTTGTTGAGGGCTATCGTGACGCTTTCATCTTCGGGGCCGAGTTTCTTTTCCTTGATCCGCAAACTCCGTTGGTAGAGCGGCTCTGCTTCCTCAAATTTCCCCTGTGCCGCGTAGAGCGAAGCAAGATCACTGACGCGAACGGCAGCGTTCAAAGACTCCGTGCCTTCCAATCGCTCGCCGAGTTTGATTGCGTGTTTGAGAAGCGGTTCCGCTTCCGCGTACTTTGCTTGTTCGACATAGACCCGACCAAGGTAGCCGATGCTGATGGAATAGATGACGTCCTGTTTGCCCGCGGACTCGGCTTCATTCACAGCGAGCCGCAATAGCCGCTCTGCCTTGTCGTACATCCCGTCGTTGATTGCTTGGCTTGCCGCTTCGTTGTATGCCTGCCGTACAGAGTCTTGCGCCGCGGCGACCTGACTGACGAGAACGACTACCACAAAGATGATTGTGAGGCGTCGCATTGGAAGACCTTTTTGTTGGTGTCACGTCAACCGTAGTGCATCGCGTTTTCGCGAGTCTCGACCTGCAACAACAGTGAATCGCGATGCTCCCAGCAATGCCAGCCAACTTCGCGAAGTAGCTCCGCGATCGTCCTTGGATTCTCAAGGACGAATCGGGTGAGTTCGCGGTTGAGTGCCTGCCGCTTGTCTTCAAGTCTTGCCGGCAATGGCTCATTCTCCGCGAGTGACTCGCCGAGGATTTGAAGCCGCAGAACGGACATCAACATTCTGGCGGCTGTTGCCGAGGCGGGATCGGCGGCAAGGGCCGCTTTGGTGATTTGATGGTACTGAGCGGCAATGCGTCGCGGGCTGCCGAACTTCTCCAGCAACCGCGATGCGAGCCGATGGATTTGGTCGATGTCGTCGGCTTCCACGATTTGACGTGCAACGTGTGCAATCTTTCGAGCACGCTTGCGGTTCCGCCGAATGCGTTCTGCGTCGGCATGGCATCGCCGACACTCGGCAGAGCGATCGGGAAGCCCGCGCCGTCGCAATCGAAACTGCTCGGACGGTTTTTCCAAACCACAACACACGCAACGACGCATTTGGGCCGAAGTGATTGTCATGCACATTGTCCGGTGAGAGCGAGCGAAAGAGTTTCCTCTTGTTCGTGACGCGAGTTGTCGGAAGTCTCAACACACCGAGATGATAGCAAAGGATTCTCGGCAAGATTGCCCACGTCGATTTCCACGCGCTGCGACGCGACGAGGCTGGTGAGTCCACCGACGCCCAATAGAATTTCCCACGCGGCTAGGCTGATCCCCGAACGCCGGTTGTTCCACCGGTTGCCGCACCTTTTTCGGAACGCCACAAGAAACGGAACAGTGGCATGACAACCCAACCCTCTGACGCACAAACTCCCGGCTTGTTGGCGAGGTTGATTGCTGGCGAACGTCGAGCGAGTGAAATCGTTGCCGAACTCGACGAACCCAAGCCGGTGAGTTTGCAGACGCGACTTCAATTCGAGTTGCTTACTCCCGAACAGCAAGCCGTCGGCTTTGGACTCGTCGCCGCCGAACGGAACCGGCCCGACCCTTCCGTGTCAGTTGCGGCGAAGCCACCTCGTACTGGCAATCAAAACGACTGGCTTAACGACGCTGGCAGCGAGCCGCCGCAAGAGTTCTATCGCGACAAGTGGTTGACCGGGACGATGACCGAATTGGGCTACGCTCTCCGACCGGTACATCTCAAAGAAGTCGGTGATCGGCAACTGCTCAAAGATTTCAGGAAGAGGGCGGAAGCCGAAAAGTCGCTGCTCTGGTGTCGAGCAACACAGACCGACGACTTTGACGTTTTCCTCCGTCATCACGAACCGCGTGACGAGAACGCCGTCCTAAAGAAGCTCCACGACGCCGAAGGTCGATTGACCGAATACCGAAAAACAAAGCTCGCCGAACTCAACGGAACTCAACCGAACCAAGTTCGCCCGAAACGTCGCTGATCCTCACGCTGCGATCTGTTCACATCGAAAACAGCTCCACATTCTGGGCGAGTCACGTCAACAACGGAGATTGACGTGCGGTTCTCGTGGAGGGTATCCGATGTCTGCTGTTTCGCTTGTTCCGAGACGTGAAAACGAAGTCGCGCCTTTGGTCGATGACCTCAAGACGGCTGCGAAGCTCGCCGGCTGTTCTGACCGTCACCTGCGGAAGTTCTTTCCCGATGGTCCGCCCGGATACGAGCCACGATTGCCGGTCTGTCGCATCGGTTCTCGTTTGACGATTCGTCGCGCTGCGCTCGAAGCATGGCTCGCCGCTGTCGAGCAGCAATCCACCTTGCAGGCGTGATTTCACCTTGCCCGCTTTCGCCGGCTGATCGTGTTGACGCCGGCTCTCACCGTACATGCCAGCGGCCCGCAGTCCAACTTTCCCAAGGGAACTGCGAGCCGCCGAACAAAGGAACCGAGAATGTGCTTTCGCAAGCCCGATTTTAGTTCTGCGGACGAGTATGTCGAGTACGTTCGCGAAGGGATTCGGCTCGGCAAGCCGTCGTTTGGACCGAGCACCGCTGACGAGCTGATCGCTGTGCATGAAGCTCTGCCGGTCTACACGAAGCAACAAGGCTGGCTCGACCCAAACATCGTCAGAGACTTCGGCCTGTCGGCGGACTACTTCAATCCCGTTGACCCGCTCACGGAACGCGAACAAGAGCGGCTGCTCGTGACGCTCGCCAAAGACGATGACTTCCGTGTCGCATTCCGCGCTCTCTTGATGGGAGGCGCAGCGTGAGTGGACTCAAGAAAAAATTCGCGGACCAAGCTCGTCAACAGTCGCGGCCGGCTGCGCCGATCGCAGTGGCTCAAGAGGCCGTTGCAAAGAATCAGGCGGCGGTCGCGACTGACACCTGGCCTGCTCCGCCGTCGGTCGATGCGTTCTACGGCTTGGCGGGTGAGTTCGTCACATTGGTTGCCCCGCACACGGAAGCCGATCCCGTCGCGCTCTTGCTGCAATTCTTGGTTGGGTTCGGCAACGTGATCGGACGCGCGGCACACTTCGCGGCGGAGAGTCATCGGCACTTCGGCAATCTGTTCTTGGCACTCGTGGGGAACACATCGAAGGGCCGCAAAGGATCTTCGTGGAGTCACGTTCTGCGCGTGCTCCGCATGGTTGACGAACCGTGGGCGACGAACGGCATCGGGAGCGGGCTATCCAGCGGCGAGGGACTGATTTGGCAGGTCCGTGATCCCATCGAACAGCAACAGCCCGTCAAAGAGAAGGGGCGCGTTGTCGATTACGAAAAGGTCACGACCGATCCCGGAGTCTCGGACAAGCGGCTGTTGGTGATCGAAGAGGAATTCGTCCGCGTGCTCGCGTCGATGGGACGAGAAAGAAACACGCTCTCCGCGGTCCTGCGGCAAGCGTGGGACTCTGGTGACATGCGGACCATGACCAAGTCATCGCCGGCAAGAGCGACTGGAGCACACGTCAGCATCGTGAGCCACGTCACCCGCGACGAACTCCGCCGCGCGATGGCCGAGACCGAACACACGAACGGATTCGCCAACCGATTCTTGTGGGCCTGCGTCCGCCGATCGAAGTCACTCCCGGAAGGGGGCCGAGTTCACGAAGTCGATTTCGACTCGTTCGTCTATCGGCTGCGCGAGGCCATCAGGTTCGCGGCCGGCGCGGGCCGGCTCGACCGAGACGATCAAGCTCGTGATCGCTGGTGCCGCGTCTATGACGTGCTCTCGGCCGGCAAACCGGGATTGCTGGGAGCGGTGACGGCTCGCGCCGAAGCGCAGGTCATGCGACTGGCCTGCCTGTACGCGCTGCTCGATTCGTCGCCGGTCATCACGTTGGAGCACTTGGAAGCGGCCTTGGCGTTGTGGGACTACTGCGAACGCTCGGCGGCTCACATCTTCGGATCGTCACTCGGAGACCGCACGGCGGACACGCTGCTCGCCGAATTGCGCCAACGCTCCGAAGTTGGACTGACTCGGACGGAGATGCTTCATCAAGTCTTCAACAAGAACAAGACCGCTGGCGAAGTCGGAGAGGCACTCCGAATGCTCCACGACAACAACCTCGCCCACGCTCAGAACGAAGTCGATGCCGCCAGCGGCCGGACTGTCGAATGCTGGTTTCCCACCCTTACGACCTAACGACGTTGACGACTTCTACGGCCTATCGACCGGCTCACGTCGTCAAAGTCGTACAAGTCGTAACCCCTCACGCCTCAGAACGGAGTCTCGACCATGCACCCGCCGAAGCAACCGACCTGCCCCTCATGCCAATCGCCGGACCTGCGAATCGAAGACGTGGCCACGGGCCGCGCTCAGTGCCGGAAGTGTCTCTGGCGTTGCGTCATTGCCCCCGATGGCTCGACACGCGACTGGCTGAAACTCGGCCGGCAACGGAGTCGAACAATCACCGGGATGTCTGTCTTGCGTTGATTGTGCTATTTGATAGCATCTTCACGAAAGGACGCGGACATGCCGAAACCTCACAAGATCGCCAAACGAAAACCAACCCGACGCAAGGTAACGCCGCACGGCAAATCGCCGGCTGGTAGCGTGGGCGGTCGGATCGTCAGTCGATTGACCAAATTCACCAAAGCCCTCGAAAGCGGCGAGACGGTTTCCGACAAGTTCACCGTCCGCACGATTCGGCTCAACCTAGAACCCACGGCGTATGACCCGGCAACTGTGCGAAAGACACGCGCACTGCTCAACTTGAGCCAACGGTTGTTCGCGAAGTTTCTTGGCGTGTCGCTCCAAACGGTTCACGCTTGGGAGCAAGGCTACAACGTGCCGAGCGGCATGGCCGCTCGATTCTTGGATGAAATCAACGCGAACCCGACCTACTGGCAACGCCGTCTACAATCTGCGGCGGTCGCTCATAAGGTTTGACCCGCCGAAAGGACAAACGACATGGCCAGCATCAGTACCGACGCGAACGGCAACCGCAAGATTCAATTCAGCGACGGCAACGGACAGCGCAAGATCGTGAGAATCGGCAAGCCGTCGATGAAGGCTGCTGAGAAGATCCTCGCCAAGATCGAAGCCATCTTGGAAGCGAAGCTGTCCTGCCGGTCACTCGCGCCTGAAGTCGCCGAATGGATCGGCAAGATTCCTGACGTGCTGGCCAAGCGGCTGGTGGCCGTGGGGCTGATCGCTCCGCGCGAGAAACGCCAAGAGGATTCCACGAAGCTCGGCGAATTCATCGACGCCTATTTGGTCAGTCGAACGGACATCAAGCCGCGAACTCGCACTTGTCTTTTGCAGGTCCGCAGCAACCTGGTGGAATACTTCGGCGAGAACAAGCCGCTCCGCGACATCACTCCCGGCGACGCGGACGAATGGCGACGCTGGATGCTCACTTGTGAAAAGAAGCTCGGCGACAACACCGTCCGCCGACGTGCCGGACGAGCGAAACAGCTCTTCCGAGCGGCTCAACGCAAGCGAGTCATCGCCGAGAACCCGTTCGCCGACATGCGAGATTGTACCGTCCGCGCCAACAAGGCGCGGGAATACTTTCTGTCCCTTGAAGATACCGCCAAAGTCTTGGCCGCGTGTCCTGACCACGAATGGCGTTTGATCGTCGCGTTAGCCCGATTCGGCGGACTGCGAACGCCCAGCGAAACGCTGTCGCTCCGATGGAGTGATGTGGATTGGGAACGCGGACGCCTCTTGATTCACTCGCCCAAGACGGAACATCACGAGGGAAAAGAGTCTCGCTGGATTCCGCTTTTTCCCGAACTGCGGGAACACTTGGAAGCCGCATTCGATCGTGCGGCGGAAGGGGCAGAATTCGCCATCACTCGCTATCGCGATGCCGAGCAAAACTTGCGGACTCACATGCTGCGAATCATCAAACGTGCCGGACTGACGGCATGGCCAAAACTCTTCCAGAATCTCCGCGCCACTCGTGAGACGGAATTGGTCGAGACCTACCCGCTTCACGTCGTCACGGCTTGGTTGGGCAACAGCCAACTGATCGCAGCCAAGCATTACTTGCAGGTCACTGACGAGCACTTCGCTAAAGCGACTCACAATCAGACTCACTCAGGAGCGGAAATCAGCGAACCGGACGGAAGCGCGGTCGTTCGTCCGTTGCGTGACAATGAAAAAGCCCCGGAGTTTCCGGGGCTTTCCGTCTCCTGCCGAGACATGAACACTTCAACAGTAGCCGAGGCGGGAATCGAACCCGCACGCCCCTTTCGGAACCCAGGATTTTAAGTCCTGTGCGTCTGCCTATTTCGCCACTCGGCCAAGGCTTGCTTCTGTGAGATTTCTGATCTCGAACCTCAGTCGCTTCAGGTTGACGAGACGTCCATCAAAAGTGAAGGTTGGCTCAATGATTTGGCGGCAGAATGAAATTGAGGATGTCCCTGCGATAGTTGAAGAAGTCGGCGGTTCCTCCGTCGGGGATTACGGGTTGTTCAAATCCAGAACGGAGGAACCACCATGGGACGGTTGCTGGAGGACGAAGTTGAACGTCTGTGCGGTCCCAAGCATTCGCGACCGCCGGGCCGTCCCATCAGTCGGCATGGCCATCCAGCGGGCTTCGTGGTGATGGCCGGTCAGAAGCTGCCCATACAACGGCCTCGCGTGCGGCCGACTCAGCGTGGGGGGTGAAGAGGTGGAGTTTGCAGAGTTACGCCTTGATGCCATCGTCCGAGGCGATGCCGCGCTCGGCGTTGGCCAAGAGGGTGCGCGGCGTCTCGACGCGGAACTACGAAGAGGTGGTCGAGAGCATTCGCGAGGGCTTCGGCATTCAGCGTTCATCGATCGGTCAGCCGGCACTTCGTGAAAGCCACGGCCAAGCATTGTACTTGCTGGAGCAAACGGCGTGCTGGCTGGACAAGCTCAGTCCCGATGCTGCCGCGTCGCTCCGCGAGGGACGCGAAGAGACATTGACCGTCGTGCGGGCGGAAACTCCCCGACTGCTGACGCCGTACCCTGGCGACCACCAACCCGATTGAGTCCGCGTCCCACACCACCCGAATGCTGACTCGCCGAGTCAAACGCTGGCGCGACGGTGACAGGAAACTCCGCTGGTGCAGCGCCGGCCTGCTCCGAGCGGAACAAACTTTCCGACGCATCAAGGGCGATCGTGAAATCTCGCAATTGACGACCGCCCTCACATCACAACGCCAAGCTGGTTGACATCATCATCATTTCTTGGAACCGACCTGACTCTTCAACTCACGGCCAGCGCGCATAGTTGGGTAGTGTAGGCGAGCTGGCGCGAGAGCTGTTGGTTTGGTATCTGTCTCCTAGATTTTGACGGCGTGCTGAAGCGCAGGGGACCAGGAAGTGTCGCGTGGCTGAGTTGTGTGTGGATGTCGGTTCGCTCGGGTCGCATTTCGAATCGCTGTCGGATCCGCGTCACACGCGGAATCGGGAGCACCTGTTGGTGGACATTGTGGTCATCAGCCTCTGCGGCATCCTGTGTAGCGTGAGCGGTTGGCCAGCATCTGGCATTGCCCAACTGCATCCCGTCTCGCGACTGTCGTCGTCCGCTGATGGTCCTCAAGCCCGAGTCGCACGTCTGGCAGACATACCCGTCTGGTGTGATGACCTCCTCGTTGAGTCGGACTTCGTTTCCACAGGCGCAGGCCACCAACCACTCACAGTTGGTTGAGCGTGATAACGCCGATTCGAGCGGATTATCGACGTGTTTCGGCGTGCCCGTGATCACCACCTGTCTGCGGTTTGAGTGCGACATGATCTCCATCAACACGGGAAGACTGCCCGGGGCCAAGTCCTGGTATTCATCAAGCAGGAGCATGTCGGCACTGATGCCGCACGCCGCGTCGGCCGAATGGAAGGCCGATCGAATGAATAACTCAATCTGCCTCGCTGGCGCTAGAGGTCCGTGGGATGCGTATCACAACAACTGGTACGGAAATCGGGAGGGTGTCAATCGCGTCGGAATTCGCTGGTCGGCGGAGACTCACGCCCGGACTTCCGCAGAGCTTCCAGTTCAACGCTCCCAGAGGCACTGACCTCGCGTTGCACGGTCCCGTACGCCACTCCGAGAATTTTCGCGACCGGCTCGCGTTTTGTACCACAGTGCGGCAACCACAAGGCCCGCCGTCTGCGTCGCACACACGCACACGGATGCGACTCACGCTCGTCCAACACGATCCGCTGCTCGTCGGTGGTCAACTCGATTCGTAACCAGGACATGCTCCGACTTCTTGCCGGTGTGCCAAAACGCCAGCGGACATTCTGACACCCATCCGCTGTGTCGCGGAAACTCACAAACAGGGAAACATCTCATTCAGCGACGCGAGTGGTAGAGTTCCAACCGCGTCGGCAGCGAGACGGTGAACGTGCTCCCTTTGCCGAACTCGCTGACCAGCGTGACCTCGCCGCCGAGCAGTTTGCAGAGTTCCTTCACGATCGACAGGCCCAGGCCAGTCCCTTCGAACTCCCGCGTGAGCGCGTCCTCTTGCCCCGGCTGCTGTCGGCCTTGGCGGAATTTCTCGAAGATGCGTTCCTGCTCTTCGAGCGGAATGCCGATGCCGGTGTCTTCGATCTCGATGAGGAATTGCTGTTCGTCGCGCAGGCCGGCACGGACTCGCACACGGCCACCCTCCGGGGTGAACTTGATCGCGTTCGACAACAGATTGCTGAGGATTTGCTGCAACTTGCCGACGTCTTGGAACTGCATCGGGACTCCGGGTTCGACAAACCAGGACAGGTCGATGTTCTTCTTTTCGGCTTGCGGAGCCATCGCTCCGGTTTGTCGTTCGATCAGGTCGTTCAGCGAGAACTCGACGAGATGCAATTCCATCTTGCCACTTTCGATCTTCGCCAGATCGAGTACATCGTTGATCAGCGACAGCAACGAGCGTCCGGCGATCTGAATGTTTCCAACGTACCGCCGCTGCTTGTCCGACAAGTTGTCCGCCGTGTTGAGGACGTCGCTGAAACCGAGAATGCTGTTGAGCGGCGTGCGCAGCTCATGGCTCATCGTGGCCAGAAACTCGTTCTTGATGTTGTTGAGTTCGTACAGCCGCAAGTTCACGCGAGCCAGTTCATCGACCTTGCCGTCGAGGTCCGAGTTGACGCTGCGCAGCTCTTCCTGCACGGTGACCAGATGCCGCAGCATCCGGTTGAAGGCGTGGCTGAGTTCCTCGAATTCGTCGCCGGTGCGGATGTCGGCGCGCATGTCGAGCTTGCCGTGGGCGATCGCGTCGCTGACTCTTTTCAAGTGCAGCACCGGTTTCGTGACGACGTAGCGGATCACCAAATAGATGGCGATGATCGACAGGACGACCTTCAGCAATTCGCCGGAGATCACGAAGGCGTTCGCGCTGTGCAACGGAGACTTCACGCGGTCGAGTGGCAGCGTGATTTTGGCGGCTCCCATGAACTCACCGACCTGCCGCGGAATCTTGTTCCCATCGGCATCGGTTCTGTTTTCGTGATGATGGCACGACAGGCACGATTCGGCGGCTTTGAGCGTGACGTAATACTGGTACTCGGGCGGATCGCCGTCGACTTCCTTGATGACGTGATCTGTCCCCCCAGCCCGCAGCAAGTCCAGCACGTCTCGCCCGCGCTGTTCGATCGGCACAAATTTCGGGTCCACACCTTGGTCCAACGGATGCGAATGCAGCAGTTCTCCCTTGAGCTCTTTCAGTTCTTCGGGCTGAACTTCAATGTCCACATTGATGAAGCTGGATTTCGTGATGTCCAGCAGCCACTCGGCCTTGCTGACCAACTCCGCGTCCGTGATCGCGCGGCGAAACGCCTCCGTGTCTTGAATCGCCTGCCAGTGAGCTTTGAGCACCACGCTGGCCGCCAACGATTTGGCGGTCGTTTGAGTCGTCCGGTCCAGCAAGCTCGATGTCTGCCAGCGGTACAGAAAAAACGTCCCGACCGCGAGCAACGTCAAGCCGGTGCCGAACAGCACCAACACCTTCAACTCAAAGTTAGCCTCGCCCAGCAGACGTTTCAGCTTGCGGTACGACATGCGGGAGAGTGTATTCGTGGCGGATGCGTCTCGCATCCGTCCCGACGCGAGACGCGTCGGCCACGAGCACCGGCCTCACCGTTGGCAGCGCCGACAGAAAAACGTCGATCGCTGAGCCTGTATGATGCGGACGACGCAGCCCCGTTCGCAGGTCGGACAGATCTCGGCCTCGCGGTCATAGACGCGATGAGCATTCTGATAGCCGCCGCTTTGATTGAGTGCGTTGCGATACGTGCCGTCTCCGAGCGTTGATCCCTCGTGCTGGATGGCATCGAGCAGGATGCGCAGAGTCGCCGCGTGCAGTCGGCGGACTTGCTGGCGAGTCACCTTCGACGCCGGCCGCAACGGCGAAATGCGAGCCTCGTGCAGAATCTCGCTCGCGTACAAGTTGCCGATGCCAGCCACCAGTTTTTGATCCAACAACGCGACCTTGATCGGCCGATCCGTTCGCTGACAGACTCCGTGCCAGTCCGAAGCCATCATCAGCAGCGCGTCTTTGCCCAGCGCATCGCTTCCCAACCGCCGAGCGAGTTCATCGGGATCGCACAGACGGACGACCCCCAAACCGCGGCGATCCCAAAACCAAACGGACGTCGTTTGTCGTGCTCGGCCACCGTTGGCGATCTGCCATTCGAGTCGCAGGTGCTCGCGATCGGGTGGGTCGGCAATCAGCATCAGCCCGGTCATGCGCGGTTCGATCACGAACGAATCGCGGCTCGACAGGTCAATCACGACTCGCTTAGCCACACGCCGCACGGCCGTGACCGTCTGGCCTTTGACTCGCCGAGCCATCTCGCCGAACGACGGAGACAATGTCAGCGGCCGACAATCGCACGGACACAGCCGTAACTCGCGAAGAGTCCGCCCGGTCATCACGTCGCGGATGCCGCGGACCATCGTTTCGACTTCGGGAAGTTCGGGCATGGCGGGGTAAGTTGGCAGAGGGCAGAAGACAAAAAACAGGGCAGATGTTGTGGGAACGACCAATGGCATGCAAGCACGCTGGCATCCCGCGACGGCTCCATCACCGCTAGACTTCACGTGTCATTGATTCTGCCTTCTGCCGATTGCCTTCCGCCTTCTGAAACTTCCCCATGAAAATCCTGCTCGCCAATCCGCGCGGTTTCTGTGCCGGCGTCAACATGGCCATCGAGTGTCTCGACGAGGTCATCCGCCTGTGTGGCTCGAACGTCTTCGTTTACCACGAGATCGTTCACAACAAATACGTCGTCGAGCGGTTCACTCGGCAAGGTGTCAAGTTCGTGAACTCGGTGGACGATGTGCCGCACGGCTCAATCCTGTTGTATTCGGCGCACGGCATCTCGCCGGAAATTCGCCGGCAGGCTCGCGAGCGCAATCTGAAGACGATCGACGCGACGTGTCCCCTGGTGACGAAGGTGCATCTCGAAGCGATCAAGTACGCGAAAGAGGGCTATCACATCATCCTGATTGGCCACGAGGGGCACGACGAAGTGATCGGCACGATGGGCGAGGCTCCCGAAAGCATCACGCTGGTCGATTCGCCGGAAGAGGTGGATCGCCTGCCGTTCGCGGTGGTCGCGAAGGTCGCGTATCTGACGCAGACGACGCTGAGCATCTTCGAAGCGAACGCCGTCATCGAACGGCTGAAGCAGCGCTACCCTGGGATCGTGAGTCCGCCCAAAGAAGACATCTGCTACGCGACAACGAACCGGCAAGAGGCGGTCGATGTGCTGGCCAAAAACGCGGACGTGGTCATCGTGCTCGGCAGCCAGAACAGTTCGAACAGTCAGCGACTGCGCGAAATCGGTCAGTCAATCAGCCGCCGAGCGTACTTAGTGGACGGAGTCCACGAATTGCCGCTCGACGAATTCGATGGCACGGAAACGGTCTTGGTCACCGCCGGAGCCAGCGCGCCGGAAGTGGTCGTCGAAGAGTGCGTCGATGTGCTCGTGAAACGATTCCAGGCAACCGTCGAACATCCGGTCGTCCGCGAAGAGCACGTCTATTTTCCGCTGCCGAAAGAACTGCGTGCGATGCAGGCGGCAACATGAGTAGACCGGTCACTCCGTGACCGGAACATTCGAGTCACGGAGTGATTTTTCTACTTTATTTTGCGGGTCCACATGCCGGCTACCGCCAGCCGCGCTGGCGAAACAGCCAACTCGCTGCGACCGTCCACGCGGCGACCAACCCCGCGAGATTGATCAGGCCAGGAGCTTTCTCCAGCGGCAAGTTTTGTTTCAGACTCAGAAACAGAAGCGGCAGGCTGTAGCTCTCGAACGACGCATCTTTGAGCGACCCGAACGCCGAGAATTTTGTGGCCAGATAGAAGATCACTCCGCCGAAGAGCATGTAGCACAGCGAGAGCACTCCGGCCGCGGCCTGCGTCCGAGCCAGCGCGGCCATCACGGTTCCGACGCTGACCAACCCGATGCTCGCCAAGGCTGTCGTCACCCAGAACAACGGATGCGCGAATGCGACGGGGCGCAGAATGCCGATGATCACCGCGCACGCGGTCCATCCCAGCGACAAGTGGAAAATATAGCGAGACAGCAGCAGTTCCGTGGTCGAAGCCGGGGTCAGAACCAGAGCGGTCAGCGTCCCGCGTTCGCGGTCTTGGCTGGTGAACGACACCTGCAAATGGCAACAGGTCACAAACAGTACGATGATCAGCAGGATCGTCGCGATGAATTCCTCGGTCATCAGTTCGGTAATCGAGGATTGCTTGAGCCGCTCCATGACGGCACCGCACGACGTGCCGGTGATCGGCAACGTCGTCGCGGCGAACGGAGCTGTCGAACCGAAGTGCTCAGCGGTTGCCGGCCAGAACCACTGCAAATACGGCGCGATCACATTCGGATCGTTGCCGGGATACAGAAAGCGGAGGTTGATCTTCTGGTCGTGGGGCAGGTTTTCAATCTGCCCGTTTTGATCCGGTTCCGGCGGGGCGGGCAGGTTGGAAACCTGCCCCACGAGTTCGATCACGCAGTCGTGTGGCGGGTAAACTCGGAAACCGCTGAGTGATTTCACTTCGGCCATCGAGACGACTCGGATGCGGGGATTGTTCGCCGCTCGTTGCCGCAGCAGGTCGGTCCACGGTGACGCTTCCGAATACACAACCCAGCAATTCATTTGCGGTTTGGGTCCGGGGCGGCTGAGCGACAACAGGACCGCGATCGCGGTCAACAGTCCCAGCAGCAACAGCGCCGACGGATTCTTTCGCAGCCGTCGAGCTTCACGGCCCACCAGGATCGCCAGCATTCTCGGTCGTGGGATCATGTGTAGGCCTGCCCGGTCAATTTGAGGAACACGTCTTCGAACTGAAACTCTTGCGAGTGCAACCGGACGCAAGACTCATGGCGGACGATGTCAGCCAACCGGTTTCGCTCCGGCTCGGCATCCAGATCGAGCCGTTCACGAAGGACTTCGCCCGATCGCTCGTACTGCACGGCGACTTTGCGTTCGGCGTGTCGCGTGACGAAGTTGGTCGGCGTGTCGCATTCGACCAGCTTGCCGCGGCAGAGGATCGCCACGCGGTCGCAGATTTGCTCGACCTCCTGCATGTCGTGTGTCGTGATGAAGACCGTCGTGCCGTCGGCGACAAGTTCGCGCAACATGCGACGGACCAGTTCGGTCGAATGGGCGTCGAGGTTCGCGGTCGGTTCGTCGAGGTACAGGATGCGCGGTCGATGCAGAATCTCGCGGGCGATCAGCAGCTTGCGACGCATGCCCTTCGAGTACGCTCGCACGGGCAAGTTGGCAGCTTCGGAGAGTTCCAGTTTCGCCAGCACGCGGCCGACTTCGGACAACGGGATGCCGTACAGCCGGGCAAAGAGTTCGAGGTTTTCGCGGCCGGAGAATTCTTCGATGTGGTTTTCGGTGTCGGGGACGTAACCGAACAGCGGTTTGATGCGGTCGAACTGCTGCGGCATGCGCAGTCCCGCGACTTCGACTCGCCCGCTCGACGGGGCGCGGCCTCCGATCAGCACGCGGATGGTCGTGGTCTTGCCGGCTCCGTTGGGGCCGAGGAATCCGAATAACTCTCCTTTTCGGACCGACAGGCTTAACCGATCCACGGCGACGAAACGGCCGAAGCGAACGACAAGCTGATCGAGGACGATGACGTCGGACATGTGGAATGCACTGGCGAACTTTGTGCCGGCACGAGATCGCGGATCATCACAGTAAGCGTGTGGCGGCCGAGACCCGTCGATGTCGCTTTTTCTCAACGAATCGGCATTGCCGAACCGCCACATCGGAAAAATTGAGATACGTTTTCGAAGGACATCGTGGACATCGGACGCCGCCGAGGCACGCCGAGTACGCATCTTTTTTCGGACGATTGGATTGAGAACATTCCTGGCTGCTCCCAGCGTTGCTCCTTCACGCGGTGGTCGAGGACTCGAATCGCCCGCGCAAGACTTTGAAGAACTCAGACGGACGATCCACGACAAGCTGGTCGAGAAGCTCGACCTGATGCGTCTGGGCGATCTGCAAGGGGACACGCTGCGCCGCGAGATTCGATTGGTCGGCGAGCACCTGTGTGACACCGAAAATCCGTGGCTGAACCGCTCGGAACGGAAGCGGCGGATCGAAGAAGTACTCGACAAGACGTTCGAAGAGCGTGCTCAAAAGACCGCCGTAGAGATGCTGTTTCCGCGGGTGCTCTTCATTTTCTCCGGTATTTTCGTGGTGCTGGTCGGCCCCGCGGCCGTGATGATGATGCAGAACTTCAAGCTGTAGTGGCCGACGCACCTCGCCACAAGAAAAACTGCTTTGGGCGCAGACAGGATCGCGAAGGGATGATAGGTTGTTCCGCGATCCGGTCGCTGCGATTGGCGCGGGCGACACTCACCTCGTCTCGACTCCCCCAAGGAATGCTGACATGAAGACGAACTCCACGCTCCTGATTCTGGCTCTGGTGACCTCGCTGGTGCTGCCCGGTTTCGCTGCCGATGAAAAAGACAAACTCAACGGTGCCAAGTGTCTGGTCGCCGCCAAGAACCCCGCCAAGGCCGACAAATCCGTCGAATACCGCGGCGCGAAGATTTACTTCTGCTGCGAGAATTGCCCCAAGGCCTACGAGAAGGACAAAGCCAAGTTCGCGACGAAGGCCAACCATCAGCTCGTGCTGACGGCTCAAGCCAAGCAAGAGAAATGTCCGCTCAGCGGCGAAGCCATCGACAAAGATCAAACCGTCGAGATCGCCGGCGTGAAAGTCTCCTTCTGCTGCGGCAACTGCAAAGGCAAAGCCGAGAAGGCCGAGGGCGATGCCAAACTCGAAATCGCGTTCGCCGACAAGGCGTTCGACAAGGGCTTCAAGGTCGAGAAGAAGAAGTAATTTTCTCCACCTGAGACCGCGAATCACAAAAGCCCGGCTTGTTCGACAAGCCGGGCTTTTCGCTTTGCCGGAGCAACCGCCATGCGATGCCGATGGAAGTGCCTGATGGTGTGCCTGTGGCTGGCTCCTGAATTCGCATTCGCCGGCGGCGTCGGCCTGCAAGCGCATTGGTTGTGGAGCAGTCGCTACCCGCGCGTCGCCGAAACCATTCGATTGCGGCGCGAGTTCAGCGTGACCGACCCCGTCGAACACGCGGACCTGCGCGGCTTGGCGGATGACCGCGCGAAAGTTTTCATCGACGGTCGCAACGTCGCAGAGTTCACGTCTTCTCGACGATTCACAACGGCGACGATTTCTTCGTTGACGGCTGGCAAGCATCTCGTCGAAGTCGAGGCAACCAACCATGCCGGCGCGTCCGGAGTGTGGTTGCAGTTGGATTGGACTGGCGACGACGGCCGGTCTCAGCGATTGGTCACTGACGGTGATTGGGAAGTGCGCGACGCGCGCGGCGACTGGCGGCGCGCGGCGAGCTTAGGGCTGCTCGGCATTGCTCCCTGGTGGCGACCGGCTGGGGAACTCGATGACTACGACCAATGGAAACGAGCGATCGGCACGAGCCAAGCCGATGAGGCAGCCCAGGTCCGCGTCGTTTCGGGATTTGAAGTCGAGTTGGTTTGCAGCTCCCAAAGGGGCGAAGGCTCGTGGGTCAGCCTGACGTTCGATGCGAAAGGCCGTTTGATCGTCGGCCGCGAAGGAGCCGGCATTCTGCGGATGACGCTGCCGAAGTCGGGCACGTCTGGCACAATCAAAGTCGAACTCATCAACGACAAACTGCAAGAGTGCCGCGGACTGCTCTGGGCGTTCGACAGTCTCTTCGCGAACGCGAACAACTCGAAAGGGCTGTACCGGCTGCGCGACACCGACGGCGATGATCAGTTCGACGAAGTCAAACTCTTGAAAGCGACCGGCGGTGGGGTCGGGCACGGACGGAACGCACTGACGCTCGGGCCGGACAATCTGATTTATGTGATTCACGGCAACAATGTGTTGGTGTCGGAGAAAGATCGCACGATTCCTGACGACTCGCCGCTGCGGCATCTCGCCGAGGATCGGCTGCGGCCGGCGTTCTGGGATCGGTTCATGTTCGATTCCGACGCGAGGGTGCCGGCCGGTTACGTCGCTCGCACGGACGCGGATGGTTCGATCTGGCAAGTCGTCGCGGGAGGCTTTCGAAATCCCTATGGCGTGGACTTCAACGCCGACGGTGAGCTGTTCACGTTCGACGCCGACAACGAAGGAGATCAAGGGACGTCGTGGTATCGGCCAACGCGGATCAATCACATCGTCAGCGGCGGCGATTATGGATTCCGGCAAGGCTCAGCAAATCGGCCGGGACACTACGCCGAGAACCTGCCAAGCATTCTCAACATGGGTTTGTCGTCGCCGACAGGCGTGAAGTCTGGACATCGCGGCTCGTTTCCGTCGCCGTATCGCGAGGCGATGTTCGTCTGCGACTGGTCGTACGGGCGCATCCACGCGATTCATCTCGATCCCGACGGAGCGTCGTACCGCGCCCGCTCTGAAGTGTTCCTCGAAGGTCAACCGCTGAATGTGACCGATGTGACGTTTGGCCCCGACGGCGCGATGTATTTCGTCACCGGCGGACGCGGCACGCAGTCGGGACTGTATCGAGTCCGACCCGTGGGGCACGTTTCCAACGTGCCCGTACCGAGCAAGCACGTTGGAAACGTGCTCCACGAGAAACGCCGCCAACTCGAACGCTGGCACACGGTCGTGGACTCGGCCGCGATCGACGCGTTGTGGCCGTCACTTGGAAGCGACGACGTTTGGCTGCGGCATGCGGCGCGAGTCGCGCTCGAACGGCAACCGGTCGATGGTTGGTACAAACGGGCATTGAAGTCGCCGACGACTCTCGAATCGGCAACGACGACAATCTCGTCGCTGCTGGCACTCGCGCGAGTCGCCAGCGAGCCAACTGCGCAACAACCGATTTGCGAGCGGCTCAACGCGCTGCCGTATGGAAAACTCTCGACGGAGCAGCGGCTCGATGCGTGGCGGGGGTATTCGGTCGCGTTCACACGACTGGGAAAACCGTCAGAGTCGATCGCGAAATCCGTGACGGAAGTTCTCGCGAAGCAGTTCCCGCAAGAACTCGAAGAGCCGAATCAAAAGCTGTGTGAATTGCTCGCGTACCTCGAATGGCCGCCGCTGGTCGAGCAGTCGATGCCTCGGCTGGAAGCGGCGGTTGAGCAGGCCGACAAGCTGGCGTACCTGACGACACTGCGCAACGCGCCGGTCGGCTGGACGCTCGACCTTCGACGCAGGTACTTCGTCGAGTTGCGCAAGGCGGACCTGTTCGACGGCGGCAACTTGTTGCCGATTGCGATCAACGGCATTCGCGAGGATGCGCTGGCAATGTTGTCTGCCGACGAACGCCGCGAACTGGGGACGGTCCTTGAACCGGCTGCGGAAGGGGGTGGCGATCTCGTGGCCGTGACCGCCGCGCGGCCGGTTGTTCGGGAATGGAAGCTCGAAGAGTTGGAGGCGATGCTCAAAAACTCGGCGGTGCCCCGCGACGTCGCCCGGGGAGAGCGGCTGTTTCGAGACGCGCTGTGCATTCGTTGCCACCGGTTTGGGACCGAGGGTCGCACTCTGGGGCCGGACCTGACATTCGTGGCCAGTCGCTTTGGGCCGCGTGATTTGCTGGAGCACATCGTGGTGCCCGCGAAAGTCATCGACGGCAAGTACCGGCAAACAACGATCGAGATGAAGTCTGGAAAAGTGTTGATCGGCCAAGTCGTTGGTGGCGATGGACAGAATTTGCTGCTCGCCCCTGATCCGCTCCGGCCAACGAAAGTGACGAAGGTGGCCCTGAACGAGATCGAGACTCGCCAAGTAAGCCCGGTTTCGCCGATGCCGGTCGGACTGCTGAACTCGCTAACCGAATTGGAGATTCTTGATCTGCTCGAATACCTGCGGGTTGGACGGCGGTAATTGACACCAAATCGTGACTGCCGTGGTACTCAGGGTTTCTGAAGGAAGTCATGCCGCTCGTCACCGTTCAGACGGGTGATTAACCTGCACGGGTCATTTGGGCCGCCGACGTGGAATTTCCCGTCGCGTCTTTTGTCGAGGAGAACATGGTGCGAAGTCTTCAACGCCATTGGCGAATGCTGTGCGTGATTGCATTTCTGGTTGGCACATTGGTGTCTCAGCCGATCTGTCAGGCTCAGACCAAAGAGCCGGAGAAATCCACCGAGCCGGTACGCGAACAGGCGATCCCTCTGGCGATCCTGTGTGCCAGTGGATTTGAACGCTGGATGGCGAACATCGATTACCTCTTCGGGACGATTGAGCGCGAGGAGCTGTCGGACTACGTCGGCGGCAAGCTGGCAAACGTCAACGACTTCAAAGGCTTCGACCGAAACAAACCGCTCGGAATGCTGATCTTTCTGCGGCCGGGGCTGATCCCGCAGCCGTACCCGGTGACGTTTGTGCCGGTGAAGAATCTGGCAGACGCGATCGGCACGGTGAGCAGCGGGCCATTCAAAGTGAAGAAGGTTGATGACACGCACTACGACTTGATCGCCGGCAATCAGACGTTTTATGCAAAGCTCGTCGGTGACTACGCCTGGATCGCCACCCAGACCGATCATCTCGATTACGAATTCCCCGATCCGCTGACGCTCACGAAGCGACTGGCCGATCGGTACGACATCTCCATCGAGTTCAATCTCACTCAGGTTCCGGAAGGGATGAAGCACATCTTTCTCGACTTTCTGCGAGCCAGCACCGAGTCCTCGATCCAGCAGCGCGACGGTGAACCGAACACCGCGTACCAGATGCGGCGGCTCAACGCGCTCGACACGCTCGAATGGCTGGACCAACTGCTGCTGCAAGGTGAGCGACTGACCTTGGGCGCGAAGGTCGACCCGAAGAGCAAACACGCGACCATCGAAGTGGATGTCATGGCCAAGCAGGACAGCGCGTTCGCGAAGGCATTGCAAGACACGGCTGCTCGGCCCAGCTTCTTCGCGAATGTGGTCGAAGACGATGTGCCGCTGACTTTCTCGATGTCAGTGATGATGACGCCGCAAAATCAAAAACGCTTCGCCGATTTCTTTGAGCACGCCGAACAGGATGCCGCCGAACAACTGGCCAATGTGATCGAAGGGAAGAAACCGAGCGAAGCCAAGAAGCCGGCGAACGCCGCACCTCCTCCGGCCGACGCGCCGAAATCGACCGGCTTGCCGAAATCGAAACGCGGCTCGACCGGCAACAAGGCGTTGAAGGCGAAGATCCCGGTGCCGCCGGCGCTGCACGACGTCTTCGAGTCGTTGCGAGAGACCGCGAAGACCGGACATGTGGACTTCTTCGCGCAGTTCATCGCGGACACGAAGTCCGAAGGGACGCCGCAGTTCACGCTGATCGGCGGAGCGAAGATCGCTGATGGCACCAGGTTCGCCGGTGGTGTGACCGAAATCTTGAACCAACTCAAAGACCGACCAGGCATGGTTCGTTTGGATCTGAGCATCGACACACATGCCGGTGTCACGTTCCATCGGATCAGCCCCGATGGACTGGAACGTGATGAGGGTGCTCAGGAGACCTTCGGTTCGAAGCCGGCCTTTTATTTGGGCCTCGGTTCGCAGGCGGTGTGGTTCGCGCTCGGTCAGGCCGACGCGTTGTCGCAACTCAAGCTCGTCATTGACCGAGCCAACACCGAGCCAGTCGCTCGCCCCGATCGCCGCGACTTCATCCCGTTTCAATTCCACATGCACATGAAAAAGTGGATCGAACTCGGCGAAGCCAACAGTGAAAAACGAATGGAGCGAATTGAGGTGGCTATCGCCCAACAGGAAACCAAAGCCAAAGCGGCTGAAGCGGATGCCAAGGACGCGGCTGTGAAGGCAGGTGGCAAACCGACCGAATCGAGGGATGCTCCGAGGGGTCGCGAGGCCAATGCTCCAGGACGCGGAAACGGCCCGGCACGCGGCGGACCTCAACAATTTGGAACGGCCGAGCAACGCCGAAGCGGGATGGCCACCTGGAACTCGATGCAGAAGAAAGCCTTCAGCGGCAACGACGACAAAGTCCGGATCGACTTCAAGCCGACCGACCAAGGAGCACGCATCCAACTTCAATTCGATGAATCCTTCTTGCGGCTGATGGGCCTGGGAATTTCCAGCGGGATCGACTCGAACATCGAGAACGAACGCAAGGCGGCAGAGAAACAGCAGCAACAACAAGCGAAGCCGAAGAAGTAGCCGAATGACTCAGCGTCGTGAAATCGTGCTCGGAGTGACTGGCGGGATTGCCGCGTACAAGTCGGCCGACTTGTGCAGCAAGTTGGTGCAAGCCGGCCATGGCGTCACTGCCGTGATGACGGAAGCGGCTGAGCGATTCATCGGGGCGACGACCTTCGAAGCGCTCACCGGACGGCCCGTGCATCGCGCCATGTTTTCACCGCAGGAAGGCTTCCATCAGGGGGAGCACATCGGCCTCGCTCGCCGCGCCGAGTTGGTCGTGATCGCTCCCGCGTCGGCGGATTTTTTGGCGAAGCTCGCACTCGGTTTCGCGGATGATTTGCTTTCGACGCTCGTTTTGGCCACGACCGCGCCGATCCTGGTGGCTCCGGCGATGAACTGCGAAATGTGGGCCAAGCCAGCCGTGCAACGCAACGTCGCGCAGTTGCGAGCCGATAGCATTCACCTCGTCGAGCCGGGCAGCGGTTGGCTGAGCTGCGGCCAAGTCGGCCAAGGCCGCATGGCTGAACCTGCGGAGATTCAAGCAGCGATCGAACATTTGCTGGCTGTCAGCCGGATGTGATCGCGTTGATCGCCAGCGTGGCGGCTTCGCGAACTTTGGCGTACTTGTCTTCGTCAGCGAGAGCCTTGATGGCCGCGACTGCCTCATTCGCGCCTGGTCCGATGGCACCGAGCGCTTCAATCGCGGCGAGTCGCACACTGCCTCGGTCGTCTTGCAGCAGCTTCATCAATCCGCGCACGGCGGGCGCGCTGGCGGGACCGATCCCGGCGAGAGCTTTGGCAACATGCTCGCGCACACCGTAGTCCTTGTCGTTGAAAAGTCCGATCAGTTGCGGGACGGCCGCAGCAGCGTTCGGACCGATTTGACCGATCGCTTTCGCGCAGGCCGTTCGCACGGCGCGATCGACATCGCTGAGTTGCTGGGTGAGCGCGGGGACGGCGGCCTTGGCTTCTGGGCCGATGCCGCCAATCGCTCGCGCGATGGTTTCACGCACATCGGAATCGACGTGATTGAGCTGCGCCGCGAGTTTCGGAACGAAGATACGCGACAGCGAACCAATCTTGCCGATCGCTTCGGCAACCGCCTCGCGTGCGGCTTCGTCGCGATGCGCCACTTGTTCGACGAGCGCGGACAAAGCGTCTTTTGCAAGCGGGCCGATGCCACCGAGCGTTCTCGCGGCGACTTCCACGAGACGTGGCTCGCGGTCGGTCAACCAGTTCATGAATTCCGGGACCGCTTCGACGGCGGCCGGACCGATGCGACCTAGAGCTTCGGCCGCGCGAACTCGGACCAACGTCTGCGGATCGCCCAACCGAGTCCTCAGGGCCGCGACGGCGGGCTTCGCATCCTTGCCGAGCCAGCCAAGCGCCTCGGCTACATTGGCACGCTCGTTGGGATCCGTGTGAGTCAGTCGTTTGAGCAACGGCTCGACGGCCGCCGAGCCCATTTGTCGCAGCGCTGCGACGGCAGCCTCGGCGATCGTGGAGTTCTTGTCGTGACGCGCTCGCATGAGCGCTGACACGGCATTGGGGTTCTTGGCGTCCCCCAACTTCGCCGCCGCCTTCGCACGCAGCTCGGCCGGAAGGGCATCGAGAGTCAGTAGCAGTCGCCAAAACCAAACCATAAGCCAAGAACGCTCCTGAAATTGGAAGGTGCCCCACGATGGCCGCTCTGCGGGAGTTCGTCAACCGAGATGGAATCGCGGATGGCTTCTGGGTGGCCGTGAATTCGGGGGAAGCTGCCGCTAGATTGTGACACTCGTGAAGCCGTTTTCGATTCGCTCGTGCGAACGGAGAAATTGCGATGCCGGTGAAGGTACGTTGTCAAAGTTGTGAGAAAGTGTTCGCGGTCCCCGATGCGGCACGCGGAAAACTGGTGAAGTGCCCCGGGTGCGAGGAAAAAGTCAAAGTGCCGGCGGGCGACGGAGCCAAATCGTCAGCAGGAGCAAAAGCCCCGGCCAAGAAGCCGGCCAAGAAGGATGACCACGACGATCACGAGCACGCGATCAAGAACCTCGATCTGGACAAGGCCGAAGATGAAAACGCTCGCGTCTGTCCCAAATGCGGACAAGAAATCTACGAAGAGGAAACTTACGAGTGCCCGGCCTGCGGCCTGAACTTTGAAACCGGTCTGACCAAGGCGAAGCAAAAGGGAATTGATCCCAAGATTTTCTACCGAGTCGTATTGAAAGACTCCAAGCAGTTTTTGTTGGACAACAAACCGTTCGCAATTCGCACGGGCATTTACACGCTGGTTTTCACGCTGCTGCATTTCGTCTGCATGTTCCTGGTGACGTGGTGCGTGAGTCCGCCACCCCGCATGTTTTGGATGGGACTGGCCGTCGTCACCTTCATGGTCCCCTTCGGCTGGGCGTGGTTCCTGAATAGCGAGATCATCAAGGCCACAATGGACAAGCGCGAGACTTTGCCGCGCATCAACTTTGACATGTTCACCTGCGTGGCGTTGGGGATCAAATTCTTCGTCTGGCAGATCTTGATGGGTGCTCAGCTTCTGCTGCCCGTGGCCGGGGTATTTCTGATTCGCCAGGGATTGCCCATTCCCGGAATTGCCCTGATCGCAGTGACCGAATTGGTTTTGTTCCTGATGCTTCCGCAGGTGATGATCCACATGGTGATGCCAGTCACCACGCGCGGCTGGCTGATGCACATTCAATTCAAAGCGTGGGCCAAGTCGATTGGAGTGTGCGCGTATTGGTGTGGCGTGACCTCGGTCGTGCTGTTGCCGACGCTGGTGCCACTGGGCCTGGCGGGCGCGATCGGCTATCAGAAATTCATCCAGTTTTCCGCAGACATGACTCACAATTTCAAGGCGAACGCTGCGTTGGGTCAGGACATGGAAGTCTTCTACACCGCCAGGAACAACCCCAAGAAGAATGAGGCACCACCGGTCGAGCCCAAGTCGGACGACCCGAAATACAAAAACCGTCCGATTCCGTGGACAGGCATCATTGCTCCGATCATCGGGCTTGTTCTTTCGGAGTTGATGTTCGGTTTCGGTGC
>CAMAWN010000007.1 GCA_945861865.1 Candidatus Kuenenia stuttgartensis
CCGGTGCGAGCCACCAAGCTGCGGCTGTCGCCGTTCGTGCTGGCGACGTCGATCCGCGTGCATGATTCGCTGCTCGAAGGTGCGTCGCTGTTCTTCGCGGTCATCTCGCGGCTGAAAGGGATCGTCGAACGGACCGGCGGGCAAACGCCGCTGCTGTTTCTGATCGACGAAATCTTGCCCGGCACGAACTCGCACGACCGCCGTGTCGGAGCCGAAGCGATCATCCGCCAATTGCTGCACCGTGGCGCGGTCGGACTGGTGACGACGCACGACCTCGCCCTGACCGACATCGTCGAGAAGCTCGGCCACATCGCCATGAACGTCCACTTTGAAGACCGTCTCGAAGAGGGCCGCATGACGTTCGATTATCAACTCCGCCCCGGAGTCGTCCGCCGCAGCAACGCGCTCGAATTGATGCGACTGATCGGCCTCGGTGAACCAGTCGACTCCGGCCGAGAGCCGGAACCCGAGAGCCGATAGCCGTGATCACATTTTTCCGCCGCAGATCGTCCGCACGATTTGGCTGTCCGTCGTCATCAACTCTTCGAGCAAATCGCCGCCACCGCCCAGCGACACCGCGACCAAGTCTGCCCGTTTTCCGGGCGTGATCGTTCCGCAATCGTGCTCGCACCCGAGCGCCCGCGCCCCAGCCAGAGTGCCAAGTTCGAGCAGCGTGCTCGGCGCGACGTCGGGAAATCGTTCTCGCAGAAAAACGAGTTCCTTCCACAAGCTCAGGTCCGGGTTCGATCCTCGCCCGTCGGTGCCGAGCGCGACGTTCGTTCCCTTGTCCAGCAACTTCAGCCACGGATGCGGCTCGTGTCCGAAGAACTCATGCGTGCGCGGGCAGTACACGACGCTCATCCGCGGCCGAGCGGCGATGAACTCGATCTCGTCGTCCACTAAATAATTTCCATGCACGACCAATGCTCGCGGCGCATCCGCCAGAATTCGGAGGATGTCGAGCGGCCGTCGGCCCGTCGGCAGCCCGCCTTCCGGCCACGCGCTGAACGACTTCAGCATCTCGACGAATGGGCCGCGTCCGTCCGCGAGGAATTCCAATTCCTCGTGAGTCTCGGCCAAGTGCATCGCGACTGGAGCCTCGAATCGCTTTGCCAATTCAATCGAGCCTTGCAACAACTCCGGAGAAACGCTGTACGGAGCGTGTGGTGACAAGCCGAAAGTCACCCGGTCGGACTGTCCGTTGCGTGCCAGCCATTCTTCCGCGAGTTTGATCTGGAGTTCGACCGCTTCCGAATGCAGACCGATCAACTCGTGAAACGCAAAAATGCGCGGACCGTGCGTCGACAACGTGACGTCGCTCCACCCGGATGTTGCGATCTCGCCGAGCAACGTCGTGCCGCTCGACTCCGCTTCTGTCGCCCCGGTACTCAGTGCGTCCCGCTGAACCGTCGAATTCGGAGTGAACTCGCGACGGCGGTACGCAACCAGAGATCGAATCCAGTCCGTGAATGGCCGCGCTGGCTGGAATGGCTGCGCAACACGGCTGAATTCCAGATGCGTGTGCGCGTTGATTAAGCCCGGCAGGACCACGACGTCACCCAAGTCGGTCGCGGTTTCATGAGGCTCGGCCATGCGGACGGTCGTGATGATGCCGTCCACAGTTTCGATCAGCCCGTTCTCGATCGGCGGGCGATCAACCGGGAAGATGCACTTCGCTTTCAGTCGCTGCAAAGTCATGGCGAGATCCTAGCAGCCGGCTCAGCGCACGACATCGCGGACCAACACGAACGCCTCGGCCGCATGGACGCTGACCGTTGCGCCGCGATACCGAGCCAACGCCTCGATCGCTTCCAGCGAACGCGGATTCGGAGCCGGCTTGAGCTGCGACGCGAAGCACCGCATCGCCTCCAGCTTTTTCGGCAGGTGGGCGGCGATGTCCACAAAGACGGTCGGATAGAAAATCGCGCTGGCGATCGGCGGTGCCCATTCGGTCTCGCTCAGCGTTTCGTAGCACAACAACTGCTTGACCGAGCAACTCGCCAGCGGCCGAGCGGCCACGAGTGCCGCGTGATAAATCCGTCCGTGGTCGGAATGCAGATCGCCATGATGCGGCAGGTAGACTCGCTCTGGTTTCAGCTCTAAAAAGTGCTTCGCCAGCGCGTCGGCGATCAGATGTCCCGGAGTCACATCCAATCGCGGCGCATGGAAATCGAGAAACCTTGTCTCGCGCACACCCAAGATTGCATGCGCCATCCGAGCTTCTGCCTGAGTCCGTTCGACCGACTCATCGGAATACAAATCGGGCGCACCGCGCGTCGCGACGACGACGAATACTTCGTCCCCTTCGGCCGCGTGCCGAGCCATCACGCCGCCGCAGCCTAAGACTTCGTCGTCCGGATGCGGAGCAATCACCACGATTCGCATGACTTCAACCCTTGATCAACTTTTCCAACTCGGCGATGCGTGCCTTGAGCTGATTGATTTCGTCCTCGACGACATAACCGAGCCGTTGCCCAACCGCCAGCTTCGGCGGCTGTGAGATGTCGCCATCAGCCACCGCGACTTCGCTCAACCACAAAAGTCCGTCGCCCGTTTGCACGAGCACCCCGCGTTGTGGATCAGTCAGCAGAACGCGGCCGATCACTCCGCGAAACGGAGTCATCGTGTCTAACTCCGCCCGCCACACAAGCAGCTTGCGATCCTTGAGAAACGTGAACGCTCCCGGATGCGGCCGACTCGCCGCACGAATCAGAGCGTCGATCTCGCGCGCGGATTTGTTCCAGTCGATCCAACCGTCTTCGGGAGCACGCTTGCCGTGATACGTCGCCGCTGTGTCGTCTTGCGGCTGTGGATTCCACTCGCCGGACAGCAGACTCGGCAACCAGCGATCCAACGCGCGCACGATCGCCTGTTCGAGCGACGCCGTGACCTGCTCCGCATCATCGGTCGGCCGCACGTCGAACGGCTCTTGCACGAGGATCGGCCCGCTGTCGGCTCCCTCGTCCATCACGAAGAACGTCACCGCACCGGGAGTCGCGTCAAGCACCAGCCAGGCCACCGGTGCTCGGCCGCGGCCGCGCGGCAAGCACGTCGGATGAAATCCGATGCACGCCAACGTCGGCACTGACAGCAACTCGGCTTTGACAAGCTGCGACAAGCCGACCACGAACAGCAGATCCGGCTGCCATTCACGAACCTGCGCGACGACCTCCGGCTCGTTGAGTTTCTGAAAGCCGACACACGGCACACCCGCCTCGATGGCGACATCGTGCAGCCGAGCGTACCCACTGACCGCCGTCGAATCGTCCGGTTGAAGTTCCAGCACGCCGACCACGTTCGCTCGGTGACTCAGCAGCGCTAGCAAGGTCAGCCGGCTGCTGCCGACGCTCCCTGCCAGCACGATGCGAAGTCCAGACGCGGTCATGTGAGATTTGCCTCAGAAATGGAATTCCTTCAAGCGAAGACGAGGGAAACGTAGCCGTCATCGCTCCGCGTGACGAGCCGAGCGCTTCACCGCGACCACATTTCCAGTCATTGGATCGAACGCGAAGCGTCATTGCTTGAGTTCCGAAACCGTGTTCACTCAGGCCGGCATTTCGGGATGCAGTTCTTGTCGCCGCAATTCGTCCAGCCGAGACTTTCCGCCGCAGAGTTCGAGGTACTCGGTGAAATCGCCGCAGCCGAAGAGGTACTTGTCGAGGAACGCCTGATGTGCGGTTGGGTCTTCCTCGACCGTCAGCCATTGCCGCAAATGAACTTCGTCCGAGTAGTACTCATAGGGCATGTTGCCGGGATAGCTGCCGAACGGCACTTCGCAGACGGCATCGACGCAGAAGAACGGGATTGCGGTCGCCGTCGGATCACGACGGATTTCGTCGTTCGAGATCAGACGTTCGCAGCTCACGACAACGTGTTTCGCCGCACGAGCCACCGTGATGTCGGCCACCGACGTGCCACGGATGCGGGCGTTGCCGTAGCAGTCGGCCTCGTGGACGTGAATGATCGCCACATCCGGCCAGAGCGCCGGGATCGCGGCATATTGTGCGTCGGTGAACGGGCAGGTGATCGGTTTGGCCGCGCTGTGCTCGAACGTGTCAGTCCCCACCAGACTTCGCGCGGGCAAGAACGACACTCCCATCGCCGCCGCCTGGAACCGCAACGCGAGTGTGTAGTTGGACCACTCGCAGAGTTCGACTTGCCCATTCTCAACGACTCGCCGCGCATGCGGCGACAAGCCACGAGCCTCCAGGCCGATGATGTACGCGGCATCAACTCGCCTCAACAGCTGTCCGCGCCCCGTGAGGTTTCCGGCTGTGAGAATCTGAAAGTCATGCGTCGCGGTGTGTCCGGCGAAGCCGAGGTTCTGCTTGCGTTGCCGCACGATCTCGTGCAGCAACGCGGTGGAAATACGATCCGCTCCGAAGCCACCCGACGCGAGGTAATCGCCGTCGTGAACGAATTGCCGCACGGCTTCCGGGACCGACATGACCTTGTCGACAAGCCGCTTTGGCTTGCCCCGAAAAAACGCTCGCGCGTCGTCCGCATCAGGATTGGTGAAAAGCGGTCCGTGTCCCACGTTCGTCGCCCCCAGAACATTTCAAGAGACGAACTTCGTAACGAATCGACCGCATCGACGAAAGGCTTAGTCGCGTCAGTTCGCGCCGAAGATCACCAGCGCTTCTTCGTGAGTCAGCGGCTTCTTGAACTGGTCGGATTGCAGTTCGACTTGCAGCTTCGAATCTCCGGTCTGAATCGCCTTGAGCGTCAGGTCGAAGTGGACGTTGCCTTGGCCGCCGATTTCGTGGATCGGCTCGAAGATGATTTCGCGTCCGCTGGTCGTGTGGCTGGCGGGGCCGCGCACCGAAACGAATTGCAGTTCGGCCGGCAGGGTCACTCGGACGGCGACGTTCGACGCCGCTCCCGAACCCTTGTTGCGGACCACCATGCGGGTCGTGAACTGCTCGCCCTTCGAATAAGCCTCGGCTTTCTCGGTGAACTCGATCTTGAGATCTGAGGTACCGATCGCGCGGAACTGATAATCGGTCGAGGCTCCCTTGCGATTGTTCTCGCTGATTTGCACCGAGCCGGCATGATTCCCGATCGCCTTCGGCACGACCTTGATTTTCAATGACAACGTTTGATTCGGATCGAGATGCGGGACATGCCACGTCACGGTGCGTTGCTTCGTGTCGAAGCGGCCACCTTCGGAAGCGGAGACGAACTCGACGGTGTTCGGCAACGATTCGACGATCACTGTGTTGTTGGTCGGGTTCAGTGAGTTGTTCGTCAGACGATTCTCGAACTCAATCGGACGGCCGACAAACCAATTGGTTTGACCGTGCCGCGACAGACCAACGATCTGGCCGATGACGTTGATCTCAACTTGCTGCTCAGCGGCAGATGCGCCGTCCACCGAGATCACCGCGCGATTCACAACTTTGCCCGGACGAACCGCGGTCAGTGGCAATTGGATCGTCTGCGACTTGCCGGCGGGCAACGTACCCATGTCGTATTCGAGGTCTCGTTCGGCGACGTCGGGCAGCTTCAGATTTTCGGGGATCATGTTTCGCAACACGACCCGATGCGCATCGACGCTGCCGTTGTTCGTAACCAAAAAGTTGAGAGTCACGATCTCGTTGACTCGGACTTGCGGAGCCGCCGTCAGTTTGACACTGAGCTTCGGCGAGGCGATCGTCGTGCGCGACGAAACCTCGGCGGTGAAGTTCACCGTCGCGACGCTGCCGACTTGGCCTTCGGCCACCGGCACGACTTTGACTTGAATCTCCTTCAGATCCCCCGGCTTGATCGTGCCGAGCCGCCAGATCAGCTTCTTTCCGGTTAGTTCCGCTCGCGGGATCGTGCCGGAGAGTTTGGTCCCCATTGGGATTTGATCTTCGACGACAACCGCGTTCGCCGCGCTGTCGCCGACGTTGCGAATCACGATCGTGTAAACCATCGGTTGGTTCAGTGTCGCATTCGGCGGAGCGATCTTTTCAATTTTTAATTCCGGTCGCTGCGGTCCGCGCGGAGCATCGGCTCGGACGGTGCCGTCACCCGCGACCGACTCGCCGTGTTCCTGCGTTTCGATCGGCGAGGCATTCGTGGACTTCAGGCGATTCGGAATCGTCACGTCGCCAGACGTGTGTCGTGCCTTGATCGGCACGGCCGGCGGCATATCGGCATCATCGGGGAGCGGCGGCAATTCGAGTGGATCTTCCGCGGGAGGCACGGGCAGATCGGGAATGCGTGACTTGCCATTGATCGCCTTCGGCGGACTGTCCGCAAAGAGATTCTCTTCGTCGTCGAGCGGCGACTTCTTCGGCGCGCGTTTGATCGGTTTGTCGTCGAAGTTTGGCTCATCCAGATCGAGTGTCACTCCGCGAGGTTCGCGCGTGCCGCCGGTCTGCGTGATTGGTTCCCGCGACGGCGCGGTGAGTCGATCGTCCGTGCGCGGCTGATCGTTGGCGGCCAATCGGTCGATCTCAGCCAGGATCGCTTCCGGCGTGTCTTCGAGCGGGCCGAACGTCGCGGACAAGTCCGCCGCCTCGGCCGCCTTCAACCGAGCCTCGTCGAGCAGCCCAGAGTCGACCAGTTTGCGAGCCGACTTGATCAATTCTTGAGCTTGCTTCTTGGCGTTCTTCGGCATCGAGATCGGTTTGGCATCTTCGTCGAACACGGGCAACGGCTCGGCGGTCGTGCCGGTCTTTGTCGAGTCAGAAAACTCTTCGAGTGACAATCCCTCGCGTGGCGTGCGTTTCGTTTTTGATGCCGATGATGGCTCGGCCTGATTCGATGAAATCTCTTCGTCGAAAGCATCGAACGACGCACGCGAGGCCGGCTGACGAGCGGATGTCTTCCGCGGAGACAGATCCTCGAACGCAGATTCGAGCGAATCGACTTCTTCCGGATCCGGCCGGCGCGAGTTCAAACTCAAGCGTTGCGGCTCGGTGTTTCCTTCGGGCGGATCGTGGCTGAATTCCGGCGATGATTGCGAGCCGAAATCTTCGAGCGGCTTAAAGTCCTCAATGCGGACTTTCTGGTTGGACTTGGCCGTCTCTTTCGGAGACATGCTTCGCTGAACCTGCAGCAGTCCCAGCAGTCCCAAACCAACGCACCCCGCCAACGCCGTCAATTTCCAAATCGAATTGCCGCTTTGCATGGGATTCCCTTCCCCCGAAACGTGGGCAGGCTTCCAACCTGCCCGTGACCAATTGGCACGTTGAAAACGTGCCCCACGACCAGCAACAACCGCCGCTGTGAATCGTGTTTTCGCAAGCCACGAAAGCCAGCCACCCTCGGCAGTCGCGGCATTACATATCAGATGGGCGAAAACGGGTGAAGACGAGTTTCGGGGAATCTAGGCTCACTCCTGCCGAGTGGCGACGAACGCGAATTTGCGGCTGGCCATCGTGGCGGTGCCGGCCATCGTGGACTTGTCCGTCGTGAAAAGAAACGCGTCGACCGAGATTTGCGAGTTGGCAAGATCGATCTCCAGCTTGGCTTGATGCGGGACGTTGGAGACCTTGCCGTAGAGTTCGTAACGACTCTTCGTGTCGTCGGAAACGAACTTGCCGAGCACCGTGCGCTGCTCATCGACGTTGATTTCCCAAATGCCGGTCCAGCGTCCGTCGATGCTGACCTTCCAAGTGCCCGCAAAGTCGCGCGGCAAGACTCCGTCGTGATCGTTGGGATTCGGCTTGGCCGCATCCGCCGCCGGGAGTCGCGAGCCGTTCAGGCCGAACAACTTTGCATCGCCGACCGGTTTGACGACTCCCGCTTCGGTGAACTCGATGTCCGCCCCGCTGCCGCTCGGCACGACCTGTCCGATGTCGAAGCTGAACGAGTGCCCGGCGAAGAGCATCACCTCTTTGCCGTTGGCGGTTGTCTGCCCCTCGCGATCACCGCGATAGGTGACGAAGCGTTCGAGCACCAAAACCGGCAGCGGTTGCTCGCGACCTTTGACCTTCCGCTGCCCCCACGACACCAGAGCCTTCGACCAATGCCCGTCGTTGGTCTGCACGATCAAACAAGGCGATCCGATCTTGGCCGAGAGCGGCTGCCACTTCGCGGCCGTCGCGGACGAGAGTTCCGCGAAAGCCGGTAACTCTTTCGTCGCGAGCTTCAGTTCCGCCAGCGAGTGCCGGTCAAACAGATCGCCAGCCGCGGCGAGGCTCGCACCAAAGACAACAAAGCAAACAGCAGCGGTTCGGCACAGAGCAGAGTTTGGATTCATCAGGCAGACTCCCGGAATGAGGGCACAACGACATGGGCACGTCGGACGGAGCGGCGAGCATCTTCGGCAGCGTCTTCGCAACCGGCAAGCCGCTCACGCCGCGAAATTCTTGGCCGACACGAGTAGTTCGCCACTCTTCGCGAATTCGTATCACGAGCAGCACTGCGACAACCGGAGGGTGGTTTTGACCGAAGTGGGCTGATCGACGACTTCGACAAAAGGTTGCCGTGCAAGGCGCGGTTAGAATTGGCCAACGCAAACCGCACGGGGCTTGTCCCGGTGGCTCGCGGGATGTTGCACGACTTCAACAATGTGATGTTTGCACGAGGAGATTCGGATTTGGACCACGGCCGCTCACCCGGCCGTTGAAGGAGAGGAGTCGGCTCAACCGGACCGCCCTGAAATCTGTTTCACCCGCCGAAGGATTCGGTGATGGTCGTTGCAGATGTCTCGTCGCCCGCTGAGGCCGATCGTCGGATTCACAGTCGGTGCCACCGGCTGGGTCCCCCAATGTTTCTCGGCAGTCGTCAGGGTAGCCCGACCCCTCGTGGGTCGGTCGATTCCTCAAATCGCAGGAATCATCCAGGCCACAAGGGCTTGGGCTACAGGTTTGTCGCCGTCGTAGGGCATCTCGGCCAGCCACCGGGACAGGCTCGGTGAGTTTGCATTCTCGGAAGGTGAGCAATGCTGTCGATTTCGCGGAAAATCTTGGTGCTGGCGTTGGTGGCGAGCTTCGGTTGTCAGACCGTTCCTCGGCCTGCGTCGTGGCAGACACGGCGTGTGCCCAGTTCGCCTCCGGTCACGACGTCACCGGCCGTGCCTCGCAGCAGTTCACCAGTGTGGCAGCCAACGCCGGCCGGCGGCAATGGGAAGCGAGTCCCCGATCCGACACCGGATCCACAAGCCAAGAGCAGCGGTGTAACTCTCTCAGGCAAGCTCAACGTGCAAGCCAACAAGCCGGTCGTGCCCGGAGCGGAATCCCCTCAACTCCGCTTCACGCCGGTGCCGCCTCGAAGTTCGTCAGAGAAGGAGCCGACGAATGGAGCCGCTGTTGGTTCGCGCGATGTCCCAGTCGGCGAGACGACACCGAATGTGATCGTCTCGCCGCCGAAAACAGTCGTAAAAAAACAAAGCGACGTACCGAAGTCCGACGCTGACAAGCCGGGCAGGCCGAGCCTCGGCTTTGAAGCGCTGCCACCGCCGAGCGACTTTGCGCCGGATAACTCAGCGGCAAACGGCTCGCCGCTGAATTTGAAAATCAAAGGCCAGGGACAACGGCCTGTCGGTGGGACGGTGACGCTTGACGTCGTCGTGCGCAACGACGGAACGGAGACGATGGCCAATGTGCTGGTCAAGGTTGAGTTCGAGGATGCGCTCGTCTTTCCCGGCAGCGAGGAGCGACGGCTGAAGAAAAATCTCGGCCAGTTGCTCCCCGGCCAATCGCGCGAGATGCGGCTGACGCTGACGAGCAGTCGGCTCGGTCAGCACGAATGCAAATTCTCCGTCACGGCGGACGGCATCGACCCGATCGAGCAGACCGCGAAGGTTGAGTTCATCGACGCGAAGTTGCTGGTGCGTCTGGTTGGCCCCGCTCGCCGCACGGTCGGCAGCCGCGCCGAGTTCACGGTCAAGGTCGCCAACACGTCCGACCAACCGATCAACGACTTGCAGGTGACGCTGCATCACGACGCCGCGCTGACTCCGCACGTCGCGACCGGCGGTTTCCAGAAGGAAGAGCATTCGCTCCGTTGGTCGCTCGGCCGCTTGGAAGCCGGCGCGGGAGTCCAAGTCCAAGCCGAGTTCGATTGCCGGCAACTCTCCGAGCAAGCCTGCATCACGGCCGAGGCTCGCAGCGAGCAACTGTCTGCCGTTGCCGTCGAAGACTGCGTGACTGTCGTTGTTGTTCCCGGCCTGCTCGACCTGCGCGTCTCCGACCTCAACGATCCGGTCAAAGTCGGTGACGATGCCGAGTTCGCGATCACCGTGCAAAACCTCGGCTTGCAGTCCGTCTCCGAAGTGCAACTCGACGTGCAAACGTCCGAGCATCTTCAAGCCGGCACGCACGCCGCGAAACTCGACGACCGTGAAGTGACCCTGACGCAGACAGACCGCGATGGCACGTTGCGATTCCTCCTGCCGGACGCACTGCCACCCGACGCGACGCTGCGCATCACGCTCCGAGCGAAAGTCCTCCGCCCTGGCGACGCCGAGTTGCGTGTGGTCGCGACGGTCGGCTCCGACGGCTCACCCGTCGAGACGACCGAGTTCACGTCGATCAATCCTTGACCTTGAAAAGTAGTTCGGACGCCTACGTCCAAACTGACGATCGACCGGACGTGGGCGTCTGGTCGACTTAACTCGAATCGCTTGGACGGCTTGAAAAGCCGTCCGACAAGGAAGGTCAATCATGCCCAAAACGATTCTCGGCATCGGTGCACATTACGACGACTGCGTGTTCGGCATCTCCGGCACGCTGCTGAAGGCGGTGCGAAAAAATCATCGAGTCGTGATTCTCAGCCTGATCGGCGATTACTCGAACTGGAAACCGGCAGCGGGGCGGCACAAGGAAATCGTCGACGGGACGGTCAAGCTTGGCAAAGAGTACGGCGTGGAGATGCGGTTCCTCGACTTCACAGGGATGCGGTTCGACGTGAACCAAGCGACGAAGATCGCCGTCGCGGAAGCGATCACCGAGATTCAGCCGGACATCGCGTTCATGCTTTGGCCGCACGACAGCCATCCTGATCATGAAGTTGCATCGGCTTTGAGCAAGACCGCCCTGGGACACGGTGATCGGTTGCTCGACGGCGGTCAGGCTCAGCGGTTTCGCGGGACCGGCCGCATTTTCCAATTCGACAATGGCCCGCGGCACACGGTCGGCTTCGAGCCAAACACGTTCGTGGATGTCACCGACGAATGGCCGCAAGCGATCACGTGGCTGGGCAAACTGATGGCCTTAGTCCGCAACGAACCGTTTGACCCCGTCAAGCCCGACGGCGCGATGCGAACGAAGGAGAGTATTTCCGCCTATCGCGGTGCCACCTGCGGAGTCCGCTACGCTGAGGCTTTTCGCTCGACGAATGCCTATCCGCAAGAGATTCTGTGAACGAATGCCGGACGCTCCGACCGATGATTCGCCAGAAAGGAACGAAGCCCCTCTCACCAAATTGACTTTGCTGATGGGTGGGAGTCTAATCCGACCCTTCGTTTCCCGGCGGAAGATCGTCTGAGAGGGCGCGAAACCGTGAAACGCGACGCTGGAGCGTCCCACTGCTCGGTGGGCTTCCGATCCAGTTTGCTCGCATCGTCGGGAACAACTCAAACTTAGCGGAGGTTTCTCAATGAAGGGCTTGATGCGAGGAATGATGGTGGCCGGCTGCGTCGCTGGTCTGGCGATTGGCTTCAGCACGCGAGTCGAAGCTCGTCCGAACTACAAGGGTGCGTTCGAAAAGCAGTACCCGGATGTCGTCAAGAATGAAGGTAAGGACGGCAAGCTGACTTGTGCCGTCTGCCACGAAGGGGACGACAAGAAGAAACGCAACAACTACGGCGAGGCTCTGGCCAAGAACATCACCAAGATGGAAAAGGACGAAGCCAAGATCAAGGAAGCGTTCGAGAAAACCGCAAAAGAGAAGAGCGCGGTCAAGGACAAGACCTTCGGCGATCTGCTGAAGGACGGCAAGCTGCCCGCCAGCAAGTAATTTCTTGCTGAACGATACGGAAAATTCGGAAGGCCATCCGCTTGCGGGTGGCCTTCTTTTTTTGATCGGAGAACGCCGAACGAGTTGTTTAATCCAGACTGAGGCACGAAGTCCGACGGGAAGACTGCAATTGATCGTTAGTCATTGATCGTTCTCAAACCGGATGACCAACGGTCAATGACCAATCTCATCCCCGTAGCGCCGTGCTACTCGATGATGATGTCCCGCACCGTTCCGCCGCCGGGGATCATCGGCAGCACATGCTCTTGGTACGGGCAGATGACATCGAGCACATACGGGCCGGGATGAGCGAGCATCTCGGCGATCGCGGTCGGGAGCTTGGCCTTGTCGCGCACTTGGCTGGCCTTCACGCCAAAGCCTTGCGCGAGCTGCGTGAAGTTCGGGTACGTCTCGCCGATCGTGCCGTCCCCTTGACCCAATGCCTCCGGGTGATCGATCGGGCCGAGATAAGTGTGTGCTCGGCTGCCGGCCATGAAGCGATCTTCCCACTGCACCACCATGCCGAGATGCTGGTTGTTGAGCAGCACGACTTTCACCGGCAGGTTTTCACAGTGCAGCGTCGCCAGTTCTTGGACGTTCATCAGAAACGATCCGTCGCCGTCGATGTCGATGACGAGGCTGTCCGGGTGAGCGACTTGCACGCCCATCGCGGCGGGCAGTCCAAAGCCCATCGTGCCGAGTCCGCTGCTGCTGAGCCATCGCTTTGGTTGATTGAATTTGTAGTACTGAGCCGCCCACATCTGGTGCTGGCCAACGCCGACGGTGATGTAGGTGTCGCGATCCTTGGTTTGCCGCCAAAGCTCTTCGATGGCGTACTGCTGATTGATCAAGTGCGGCGATTGCTCTTTGTAGGTCAACGGGTACTTCGCCCTCCAATCGGCGCATTGCTTGACCCACTCGTCGATCTGCGGCAGATCGGCATCGGTGATGGTCGCGTTCAGCGAGACCAACACGTCTTTGACATTGGCCACGATCGGAATGTGAGCTTCCTTGTTCTTGTGGATTTCCGAGCCGTCGATGTCCACATGCACGATCTTGCCGTGCTTGGCGAACTCTTCGAGCTTGCCGGTGACTCGGTCGTCAAATCGCACGCCGAACGCCAACAGCAGGTCAGCTTCGTCGACCGCGTAGTTGGCGTAGACCGTGCCGTGCATTCCCAGCATGTGCAGCGACTGTGGGTCTTCGCCTGGAAACGCACCGAGTCCCATCACGGTCATCGCGACGGGGATGCGAGTCTTCTTCGCGAACTTTGTCAGTTCGTCAGCCGCATCGGAATTGATGACTCCGCCACCGACGTACAACACCGGCCGCCGCGAGTGCTTGATCGCCGCGAGCACTTGTTTGATTTGTTCCGGCGCGGCTTGCTTGCGTTCGGG
Organism: Candidatus Kuenenia stuttgartensis; assembly: GCA_945861865.1. Classification (GTDB taxonomy): domain Bacteria; phylum Planctomycetota; class Planctomycetia; order Planctomycetales; family Planctomycetaceae; genus SXKJ01. The sequence continues at coordinate 13,293 of CAMAWN010000007.1, forward strand.
GTGATAGCTTGGCAGCTTCATCGGCGGATCCCAGTCGATGTCTCCCTCGAGCGTCGCCGTCTGAATGTTCTTGGGGAAGTCGATCAGCACCGGACCTGGCCGGCCGGTCTTGGCAATGAAGAACGACTCTTTGACGATGCGCGGGATGTCGCGCAGCGCCTGCTGGACGTCGTCGGCTTCACGCCAGTCGCGAGCCGTGATCATGTAGTAGTGCTTGGTGATCGCGCGGCAGATTTCGACAATCGGCGTTTCCTGAAACGCATCCGTGCCGATCACCTTCTGCTGCACTTGGCCGGTGATCGCGATCAACGGGACAGAATCCATTTTGGCATCGGCGATCGCCGTCACCAGGTTGGTCGCGCCTGGTCCGCTGGTCGCCATGCAGAGTCCGACTTTGTTCGTCGTGCGCGACACGCCTTGAGCGGCGAACCCGCCCCCTTGTTCGTGCCGCGGCAGAATCGTGCGAATGCTGTCTTTCCGCCGCAGCAACGCTTGGTGCAACGGCATAGAGGCTCCACCCGGATACGCGAAGATCGTGTCGCCTCCGTTGCGGACAAGAGCTTCGACCAGAATGTCGGCTCCAGTCATCGGCTTCGTAGTGGATTTGGATTTGACGGCGGTTTGGGGTTCAACGGCGGACACGATCGGATCCCTCTGACGACGAAAACAAAACAATTCTGACGGTTGCCTGGCTGTGGTAGCCAAATCGGCTCAGCGTGAACCGATGAGCCGAAACGAGTCGCGGCAGTGTATCGGCACTTCAGCAGGCTGACGAGAGGCCGTGCTGCGAGGACGGCATATTCCGCAACAGTCCACTCCGAAGGCAAACTCGCTCGACACGCATGCCTGCAATCGGTGGTCAAACGCTGATGACCGGCAGTTCATCCGTCACGGCGGTCAAGTCGATGACTGCGCCGAGCATCCGTGTGGGTGTGCCCTGGTTGTTACGAACGATGGACGCCTTGATGAGGAACAACGGAGTTGTGCCATCGCGGTGCTTGGCTCGATGCACCGTTTGAAACTTGCGAGCACCGCTGCGAACCGCGTGATCAAGCGCCGAAGTGACTCGGTTGTAGTCGTCCGCGTGAATGTGGCTGAGCCAGGCTTGCAACGAGTCCGGCAGTTCATGGTCGCTATAACCGAGCATCCGTTTGAAGATCGGCGAGAGATACAGTTCGTGCGATCGCAGTGGCCAATCGAAGACGCCGATCTCCGTCTCGGCCATGACCTGTGAATTCCAATCGTCGAGCGCTTCCAATTCGGCGATCGTCTGTTCCAACTCGGCCTGCGGATGATAGATGCTGGGAGCAATCATGGTGCGATCCTGTGATGCGGTTCGAGAGCAAGATTCGCGAAGACGATGGCGTCGCAGTTCACGCCTGAGGAACTTGTCAGAAACAGTGGACTGGCGCTGCGAAGTTATTAAAGCGTCGTGGGAGCCAACCTCCGAGTCTGCAATGGCGGCGAACCGAAATATCTGGCGAGGCCTCGTCGATTTGTGCGATTGGCGCGGATGTGCGAATCCATCCGGTTGGCGCGAATTTCGAGCGGGCCTCTCGCGGCTTCGTCACAGCTGACCGGCGACAGATGCGTGTCACACCTGATGGTCCCTCGCGGAGTTCAACTGCGAGGTCACCAATCGTTGACGTGACCAATGTTCGGAATCAAATCGCGAAGTCAGTGAAGCTGCGTCGAGGGACGTTTGTCATCCGAGCAGGAACTCTGCGGTAATTGTTTTGCGTACCGCGCGTTCAAAGATATTCACGATCGGAGTCCAGGACGCAGCCGACAATCCGCTCCGAACAGGAGCCTGTTCAATTCACGAAGCGCTGCGGCTCAGTTTTCGCGGCGACGTCTATTCCTTGCCGGTTGAGACGGGACGCTTTGGATCTTTCGTCAGCGGCAACTTCACCGACTTCCCGGTCCAGGCAGATTGGTAAATGGCCAGGATGATTTCGACCGATTTGCGACCTTCGATGCCGTCCACCAATGGCTGACCACCGGTCTCGATGGCTTTGAGAAAATCCTTCAGTTGCAGCATGTGGCCGGTGTAGCTGATCGCCTTCGGGTCGGACGCGCCACCCGTTCCAGCGCTGCCGCTGAACTTTTCGAGCAGTTTGGCGTCCTTGGCGAGCTTCTTCTCGAACTCCCACATCTTGATGTTGTCCTGCTCGACGATCACCGAGCCTGCCGAGCCGTGGATCTCCGTTCGCTTGAGCAATCCCGGAAACGCGGCAGTCGTCGCTTCGAGCACCCCCAACGCTCCGCTCTTGAACTTCACGCACGCTGCGGCGACATCCTCGACTTCAATCCGCTCATGGGCCAGCAAGGCCGTGACGCCGTTGACCTCGGCGACCTCGCCCATGAACCAGTACAGCAAGTCGACGTTGTGAATCGCTTGATTCATGAACGCTCCGCCGCCGTCGAGCGCCCACGTCCCACGCCAGCCACCTTGGTCGTAGTACTGCTGCGTCCGCCACCACTTCACGAAGGTGTCGCCGAGCGTCAGTTTGCCGAAGCGACCGGAGTCAATCGCCTCCTTGAGCGCGATGTTCGCCGGGCTGAACCGCGACGGCATGATCGAACAAATCCGGACTTTGTTCTTCGCCGCCGCGTTGATGATCGCGTCGCACTTGGCGAGCGTGATCTCCAGCGGCTTCTCGACCACAACATGCTTGCCGGCGTTGCACGCCTTCACCGCCGGAGCGCCATGTGCGCCGCTGGGCGTGCAGATCGTCACGACATCAACCGCCGGGTCTTTGAGCATGTCCTCCAGCGTGTCGTACTTCTTGCACTTGTTCGCCGCCGCGAATTTTTCCGACGACGGAGCGAAGGCGTCGTAGCACGCGACGATCTTCGCCCCTTTGATGTGCGCAATCGCCATCGCGTGAAAGTTGGCGATCATCCCGCAGCCGACAATGCCGAAGCCGAATTTCTGAGCCATGAGAATTCCTCGTCAGTGAAAATTCAGTCGATCAGTTCCACGCGGCAGAATTTCTTCTTGCCGACGAACAGCAACAACCCCGTTTCGACCGAGATCCGTTGGTCGTGAGCCTCGATACGGGTCTTACCCTCGCCGAAATACGCTCCGCCTTGAGCGATCGCTCGCCGAGCATCGCTGGTCGAGGGCGTCAGTCCCGTCTCGACCAGCAAGCGCACGGCTTGAGCTTGGCCGTCCGTCAGCTTGGATCGCGACACTGTCACGGTCGGAATGTCGGTCGGCAGCGCGCCATCGCCGACTTCCTGCTGCCAGCGATTCGCGGCGGCTTCGGCTTCGGTCGCCGAGTGATATTGTCCAATGACGGATCGGGCTAGACTCGTCTTTGCGGTCTTCGGATGCCCGGCCATGAGCGCGTCAATCTCGGCGAGCGGGATATCGGTCAGCAGCTCGAAGTACATTCGCATGACCGCGTCCGGCACCTGCATGAACTTCTTCATCATGTCGAACGGCGACTCGGAGATGCCAATGTAGTTGCCGAGGCTCTTGCCCATGCGGCGCACGCCATCGAGACCAACGAGGATCGGCGACATCACGCCGATTTGCTGCGACAGTTTTTGATCGGCTTGCAGGTCGCGAGCCAACATGAAGCTGTAAAGTTGCTCGGTTCCGCCGAGTTCGATGTCCGACTTGATGACGACCGAATCCCACGCCTGCATGATCGGGTACAGACACTCGTGCAAAAAGATCGGCGTCTCGGCTGCCATCCGTTTGGCGAAGTCATCGCGAGTCAGCAACTGCGCGATCGTGACTTTGCCGCACAACTGCAGGATGTCGGCGAACGACATCGCACTGAACCAATCGCCGTTGCGATGAACTTCGGCCTTCGACAGGTCGATGACCTTGCCGACTTGTGCCAGATAATCGACGGCGTTCGCCTCGACCTCTTCGGCCGTCAGCCGCTTGGCCCGTGCGTGGTCGCGTCCGCTCGGATCGCCGACGAGCGCGGTGTAATTGCCGATGATGATGACCGCTTGGTGGCCCAGTTCTTGGAACTGCCGAATTTTTCGCAACGGGACCGTGTGTCCCAGATGCACGTCGATGCCGGTCGGATCAATGCCGTATTTAACGCGCAGCGGCGTATTCGTGTCGCGGCTCTTGGTCAGCTTCGCGGCAAGTTCGTTCTCAGGAACGATCTTCTCGACACCGCGGCGAATGATCGCGAGTTGCTCGTCAACTGGAGGAAATGGCATCGTGAATTCAAGCAATAGGAGAGGACGTCGTAGACCGAACGCCTACGTCCGGTCAAAACATCGTTCGGACGTAGGCATCCGAACTACAGAGAGCGCGTCGATTCGCGATCAGTCCGTAAACTAACGCCAGCCGCGCACGCTCGCCAGCATTGGTCAACGTGGCTTCACGAGGTCTTCATCGCCTGGCTCAAAGCCTTTCACCTCCGGCGTGTCGCGAGTCAGTACTTGCCAGCTTGCGCCGGATTCACGAAACGCTGAGAAATCCGTCGGCGAATAGGACCACTCCAAATTCGGCGTGTTGATCCGGCGGCCGTGAAGTTCGTGCGACCACATCGCGGCGTCGAGTACTCCACTGACCAGCAACGTCCGCTCGATCGGATACGGTGCGCGGCCCGTTCGGAAGAAATGCTGCACCGAGTGCGACAGCGCTTTGAACAGATTTCGATTTCCCCACGGCCCGTTATAGATCGCGGTTGCGTGAATCTGCGGCTCGCCTTTCACTCGACAAGCGAAGTTCCAGCGGTTCGAACTGGTTCCGTACTTCAACACGGTTGCTTGCAAGCCGTCCCGATACGTCAGCAGCACGCCGTGTGACGGCTCGGACGGGAGATCCCCTTTGCCGAGATTCTTGCCAAGACCGCGGACAGGTTCGTTCATCGTTCGCTCGGCCTGCATCGCGGCGTCTGCAAGTTCTCGAGACCAGCGGCCGCTCTTCGCGGCCTGCAACAAGGCTTCTCCTTCCAGCAGTTCGACCGACGAGATGCCGGTCTCTCCACCACGCCGAGTCTCGACATACGATTGCAGCAGTTCCAGCCCGTGAAAGTCGTAGCCTTCAATTCCGCCGCCATGAATGGCGACCGCTTCTTCGATCTCGGCATTCGCGGGGAGCGTGAGGCTCGGCCGTCGCGACGCCAACGGCACCGAACTCCCCGCCATCAATGGAATGCCGCATGATCGAGCCACGTCGTACATCTGCTTCGCGTAATCCCAGCGATACGACAGATGCTTGTCGTTGAAGATCGGCACGAATCGATTTGACCGCTGCATCACGCAGACCGCTCGATCGAAGAACTCCTTGCGCGGATACATCACGACGCCACGGCTGTTCGTCGGATAATTCCCGTGCTCGACGATCGACAACACCGCATCCACGGCCAATCCGCCGGTCCCCAGCGTCAGAGCGTCCTCGATGGTTGGATACAGCGGGACGTTGAACCGTTTCGAGACGTCTCGCGCCATGTCCTCTTTCGGAAATTGGTCGGCGTACATCGACACGACTTCGACGCCCGGATCGACCAGCTTGCCGTTGAACAAGAACGGCTTGAAGAAGTTCTCCAGAAAGTCGTACGCATGCGACCGAAACCGGAACTCGGTGAAGATCGCCGCGACTCGGGGGCGTCGCGGCGGCTCGGCCGGCAACGGATTCCACCAACTCGAACCCAATGCCGCTGCCGACCCGATCAAAAACTGCCGACGATCAAGTGGTAATTTCATGTGGCCTCCAGATGTTGCCCAGGACTCCGGGCTCGTTCATGCGACATCCGTGATTGTCGGGTGGGGCGATCACCTTCCGATCGAGGATGCTCCCGCAGCACGCATCCGCGTCTCTTTTGGTGGCGTGATGAGTTGGATGTGTTCGCAGCCGAGCAGTTCGTTGAGCGACGATTGGAGGTCGGCGTTGCAACTCACTTTGAATTGGCTGGGAGTGCTGAGGACAAAGCGGAAGTGTTGCGATGGGTCGTTCTGGTCGGGGGTGTCCACGATCAGAATCACGTCGGTTTTGCCGGGGTGGTTCTCGAGGATTTGTTTGGTACGGGTCATCTCGCGTTCGCCGTGCAGGCCGCGTTTGAAGTTGATCGCGATTTGGGTCGTGAAGTTCTTGTCGGCTTCTTCGACGGTGAGCAGTTGGTTGACGATCAGGTTCGGTTCGCGGCTGCGACGGTCGACTTTGCCTTTGAGGAACACGACGGCCTCGGGTTGCACTTTGTCGCCGAGGCGGGCGTAGTCTTCGGGCCACATGATGCAGCGAACGATCCCGCTGGGGTCTTCGAGGTCGAAGTTGACGTACTTGCTGTGTCCGTTGCGGCTGGGCTTTTTCGTTTGTGCCTTCTTGATGCTGCCGATCATGCCGGCGACGAGCACTTCGCTGCCGTCCTCCAGATCGCCGAGCTGTTTGTTGTCGTGTGTCGTGTGCTTCGAGAGCCTGTCGGCGAACTGCGTCAGCGGGTGGCTGGTCAAAAAGAAACCAAGCACCTCTTTCTCGGCGGTCAGCTTTTGCGAGTGCGTCCAATCGGCCGCCTCTGGCAGATTTCCGCCCGCTTGTGAGGCCGACTCGTTTGATGCCGTTTCGTCGTCGCCGCCGAAGAGCGATTTCTGGCCGCGCTGCTTGTCCTTTTGCCGAGCGGCCGCACCGGCGACCGCTCGTTCGACGGCAGCCACGTGTTGAGCTTGATTCGGGCCAAGTGAATCGAGGGCTCCGGCTTTGATCAGAATTTCGAGCGTCGCCTTTTGCAGCACCTTGGGATCGAGCCGTTCGGCGACGTCAAAGATGTCTTTGAACGGGCCGTTGGCGGTGCGCTCGGCGACGATCGCTTTGACAGCGGCTTCGCCGACTCCCTTGATCGCGGCCAAGCCAAAACTGACACGCTGGTCATCGACGACTGCGAACTCGGTATCGGACGTGTTGATGTCCGGCGGGACAATCTTGATCCCCATCCGCCGCGCGTCGTCGGTGTGTTCTGAGATGCGATCGGTGTCTTCCATGCCGCAGGTCAGCAGCGCGGCCATGAACTCGGCGGGGTAGTGCGCCTTGAGGTACGCCGTCTGATACGAGACGGCTCCGTAAGCGGTCGAGTGGCTCTTGTTGAAACCGTAGCCGGCGAACTTCTTGATCAGCTCGAACAGATCGATGGCGACTTGCTGATTGACGCCCCGCTCGACGGCACCTTTGACGTATTCGCCGTAGTAACCGGCGATGATCTTTTCTTTTTTCTTGCTGATCGCCTTGATGCACTTGTAGGCGTCGGCCAATTCGATGCCGCCGACGCGATTGAGAATCCGCATGACCTGCTCTTGGTAGACCATCACACCGTAGGTCTCGGCGAGCAGTTCATCGACGATTGGGTGGACCTTGTTGGGCTTCTCGCGACCGTGTTTCACTTCCACATACTTCAAGACCATGCCGCCTTCGAGCGGTCCGGGACGGTACAGAGCGGACGTCGCGATGATGTCGTCGAACTTGTCGGGCTGCATCTTCGTGAGCAGATCGCGGATGCCGCCGGACTCAAATTGAAACACGCCCTTCGTTTCGCCGCGCTGCAACAGTGCGAACGTCTTTTTATCGTCGAGCGGCAGCTTGCTCGGATCGATGATTTCGCCGCGATGCTTGCGGACGTTCTGCACCGACTTGTGCAGGATCGTCAGGTTCCGCAGGCCCAGAAAGTCCATCTTGAGCAGGCCAGCCTTTTCGACGTGTGGGCCGTCCCATTGCGTGATGACGTCCTCTTTGCCGTTGACGGTTTGCAGCGGGATGTAGTTGTCGATCGGCGCGTCGCTGACCACGACGCCGGCCGCGTGCGTGCCGACGTTGCGAGTCAGTCCTTCCAGCCGCTGAGCGATGTCGAGCAGTTTTTTGATTTCAGGATCAGAGCCGTAAGCTTCCTTCAAATCGGGCGACTGTTCGATGGCGTCCTTGAGCTTGATGTTGAGTTCGTCCGGCACCGCCTTCGCGATTTGATCGACTCGCGCCAGCGGGATGCCGAGCGCTCGGCCGACGTCACGGATCGCCAGCTTGGCTTTGAGCGTGCCGAACGTGCCGATCTGGCACACGTTCTCGCTGCCGTATTTCGCCTTCGTGTAGTCGATGACTTTTTGCCGACCGTCGCGGCAGAAGTCGATGTCGATATCCGGCGGCTCGGTGCGGCTGGCGTCGAGAAATCGCTCGAACAGCAAATCGTATTTCAGCGGACAAACGTGGCTCAGGCCCAGCAAGTACGCGACGATTGCTCCGCACGCCGAACCGCGAGCACCGCACGGGATGTCGTTCTCTTCGGCGAAGCGGACGAAGTCCCACACGATCAGGAAGTAGCTCGAATAGCCCATCGTCTCGATCGTGGCGAGTTCCAAATTGAGCCGCGCTCGAATCGCGTCGGTGATTTCGTCGTACCGCAGCGGCAGCCGTTCCTCGCACAACTTGCGGAGGTACTGCGTGTCGGTCAGGTTGTCGGGAGCCGTGAACCTCGGGTAGTGCTTCGGATTCTTTTCGAGTTCGATGTCCACGCGATCGGCGATGAGCTGCGATTGTTTGACCGCTTCCTCGAAGCCGGGAAACGCCGCGTACATTTCTTCGGGAGTGCGGACATAAAACTGATCGCAGTCCATGCGCATCCGCTTTTCGTCGTTGACCGTCGAACGCGTGCTGACGCAGAGCAACACGTCGTGAGCCGCCGCGTCCTCCTTGTTGAGGTAGTGCGCATCGTTCGTCGCGACCAGCGGCAGTCCGTACTGCCGAGCGAGGTCCACCGTCGGGTCCATGCACTCCTTCTGGATGGGGAGGCCGGCGTTTTGAATCTCCATGTAGAAGCGATCGCCGAACGTCGCGATGTACCACTCGACCAGCTTCTTGGCGTCGTCCATCCGCTCGCCGAGCAAATACTGCGACAGCTCCGACGCCGCGCAGCCCGAGAGGCAGATCAGCCCCTCGCTGTGAGCCTTCAGAATTTCCTTGTCGATGCGCGGCCGGTAGTAAAACCCTTCGAGGTACGCCATCGACGCCAGCTTCACGAGGTTGAAGTACCCCGTCTTGTTCATCGCCAGCAGCGTGAGATGAAAGCTGGCCTCCTTCATCTTCGTCGCCCCGCGATCGCGCCGATTTCCCGGAGCGATGTACGCCTCGTATCCGACGATCGGCTTGATCCCCGCGTCCTTGCAGAGGCCGTAGAATTCGAACGCTCCGCACAGATTTCCGTGATCGGTGATCGCGACCGAGTTCATCCCCTCGGCCTTCACCTTAGCCACAAGGTCCGGCAGTCGGTTCGCTCCATCGAGCATCGAAAACTGCGAGTGACAATGCAAATGAGCAAACGGACGCGGCGCGGTCATGAGCGGCTCCCTCCCTGTTCGCTGTCCCGCCTTCAGGCGGTCAGACTTGGCCGGAGTTTAGTTCACCGCGAACCGAGTCGCACGTCAGGCGAAAAGCCGCTCAATCGGTTGAGCCTCGTAGACTGGATAGGGCCGGCCAGTCGCATCGTGCCAAACGGCCTCGGAAGGAATGCCGAGTGCCTGGTAAATCGTGGCGGCAAAGTTTTCAGGCTTCTGCGGGTCTGTCGTCGGGTAGGCACCACTCTGATCGGAGGCTCCGATGACTGTGCCACCACGGACGCCACCACCGGCAAACCACGCGGTTTGGACCGGCCCCCAATGGTCGCGGCCGGAGGTCTTGTAGATTTCGGGAGCGATGTGGCTGATCCGCGGCGTGCGACCGAACTCACCCGCCATAACGACCAGCGTGCTGTCGAACAGACCACTCTCCTGCAAGTCATCCAACAGCGCGGAGACGGCCAGATCGGTCGGTGGAAACAGAAAGTCCTTCAGCATCGGAAAATTGTTGCCGTGCAAATCCCAGCTTCCAAAGTTGCCGAGATTCACCTGCACCAGGTTGACCCCCGCCTCAACCAATCGCCGAGCCATCAGCAATGACCAGCCAAAGGAATTGTCGCCGTAACGTTCGAGAATCTTTGGATCAGCCTTGCGCACATCGAACGCCTCGCGCACCTTCGCATCGGCCATCAGCGAAATGACCGATTGCCGAATGCGGTCGTAGCCGCCAACCGAGGCCGCGTCTTCCAGATGCCGCTGTTGCTTCTCGACGATGTCCAGAATTTCGCGGCGTTCGCGGAATCGCGGCGCGAGCACTCCTTCCGGCAGCGTGAGGTTCGGTACCTCGAATCGCCAATCCAATTTGTCGGCCGGCTCTCCCTTGTGCAGATTGAAGAGGTATTTGGGAAACGCGCCCGAGTACGAGTGATACGCGTGCGGCTTATCAGTCGCCTCGATGAACCACGGTTCGTGTTTGTTTCCCAGCAACCCGGCGAATTGACCGGAAAACATCCCCGAGTTCGAGTGATAAACCTTCTCCGGCAACACGACGCTGGGAGGCAGATGATTGCATCGCACCGACGTGGCACCGGCGATCGCCGCGATGCTGGGTGCATCAATCGACTGCGGCTTCATCGAGCGATACGTGGGCGGCACGGCCGACTTGCCGGTCAGCATCATGTAGGTGGCCGCGTCATGACCATTGTTGTTGTGCGTCAGTGACCTCACCAATGCCCACCGGTCGCTCCGTTGAGCCAGCAGCGGCATGTGTTCGCAAATCTGAGTTCCCGGCGTCCGAGTCGCGATCGGATTGAACTCCCCTTTGAAATCCGTCGGCCCTTCGGGCTTCATGTCGAACGAGTCGTGTTGCGAAAGTCCTCCGGTCAGAAAGATGTAAATGACCGCGCGATGTTTTGCAGTGCTCGCAGTTCCCTCAGCCGCCTGAGCTTGCCAGCCCGCGACATCGACACTCGACAAGCCCAGCAGGCCGAGCGTCCCGGCCTGCAAGACGGCTCGACGCGCGATCGGTTGCGGAGCAAGTGAAACGGCAGAACGTCTCATCACAGAGTCTCCTCGTCGCGAGCAGTTCGATTGAGAAAGATGATACGGAGACCGGTCGCGCCGACCAAGCTCTATTCGGTTTTGCACGGTTGGCCAATTCTTGAGATTGCGATGCCTGTAGCCCGAACCCTCGTGGGTCGGACGATTTTGATTCGGCGACATCGTCGCACAATCATCGAATCCTTCGACCCACGAGGGGCCGGGCTACAGTTCGCTTCTCAAGTCAGCACATCGCGAACGACTTCTCCATGCACGTCGGTCAGGCGGAAATCGCGGCCGGCGTAGCGGTAGGTCAGTTGCTCGTGATCGAAGCCCAGCAGGTGCAGGATCGTCGCGTGCAAATCGTGGATGTGGACTCGGCCTTCAACCGCGTTCCAGCCGAGTTCGTCGGTCGCTCCATGAACGTAGCCCGGTTTGACACCGCCGCCGGCGATACACATCGAGAAGCCGTAGTGATTGTGATCGCGGCCGTTGGGCGTGCGTGAAACTCCCGGAGTCGGAATCTCGACGGTCGGCGTCCGACCGAACTCGCCGCCAATAATGACCAGCGTGCTGTCGAGCATTCCGAGTTGCTTCAGATCGCGGAGCAACGCGGCGATCGGCTGATCGCACTCTTTCGCGAGATCGCGGTGATTCGTTTCGAGATTGTCGTGCGCATCCCACGGTTGTCCGGCTCGTTGCCAGACCTGCACGAATCGCACGCCGCGCTCCAACAACCGCCGAGCAATCAGCAATTGCCGGCCGTAGGTCGTGTCGCCGTACATCGCCCGCGCGGCTTGCGGCTCGCGAGTCACGTCGAACGCGTCGGTCGCTTCGGTCTGCATCCGATAGGCCAACTCAAACGACTGAATGCGTGCTTCGAGCTGCGCGTCACCCGGCCGCCGGCTCAAGTGCCGTTCATTGATCTGCCGCAGCAGGTCGAGTTGCTCGCGCTGCCGACCCGGCCGCACAAAATCGTTGCGGATGTTCTCGATCAACTTCTCCGGCTGAGTGTGCTGCGAGTCAATGTACGTTCCTTGGAACGCTCCCGGCAAAAACGCCGACCGCCAATTCTGGCCCGCTGTCGCGGGATAGCCGCCCGGACACATCACGACGAAGCCCGGCAAGTTTTGATTCTCGGTGCCCAAGCCGTACGTGACCCAGGCCCCCATGCTGGGCCGAGCTTGCCGGCCGTCGCCGCAGTTCATCAACAAGTACGACGGCTCATGATTCGGCACGTCGGCGTACATCGAGCGGATCACGCAGACGTCGTCGATGTTCTCGGCGATGTGCGGGAACAGTTCGCTGACGTCGATTCCGTTCCGGCCGTGCTTCGCGAACTTGAACGGCGAGCGAAACGCCGCGCCGGTCTTGCGCTCGGTGCGCAATGAAGTCGGCAGCGGCTGGCCGTGATACTTGTCCAGAATTGGCTTGGGGTCGAACGTGTCGACGTGCGACACCCCGCCGTTCAAAAAGAGATGAATGACTCGCTGCGCTTTCGCTGCGAAGTGCGGCGGCTTCGGAGCCAGCGGATGTGTCGCCAGCGGCTCCGCGCGCACCGACTCGCCGTGCAACAAATCCGCCAGCCCGAGCATTCCCAGCCCGATCCCCGAACGGCTCAGCATTTCTCGGCGAGTCCACATGCGAGGCACTCCATCAATCCACAAACAAGAACTCGTTGGCAAGCAACAGCGTCTGCAGGTATTCCTGCCACCGCGTCAGGTGCGGCGATTCACCAGCCGTGACACCATCGTTCGATTCCAAAAACTTCTGACCGAGAGCGATCTCCTCCGGTTCGGCAGCTCGGCTGAAGAGCGCTCGATAGACCGCTTCGATGTGCCGTTCCGTTGGCTCGATGCGCAGCAGATCCGGTCGTGCCGCCAAGTTCCGAGCCTGCTCGCGCAGAAAGGGGCTGTTCATCAGAAACAGCGCTTGCTGCGGGACCGTCGTCCGATGCCGTTGTGGACTGCTGGCGTCCGGCGCGGCGAAGTCGAACGTCCGCAGAACACTCGGCAAGTTTTGTCGATCGATGAATCCATAGACCGCGCGACGAGTCGAAAACGGTTCGCTCGTTTGATTCACCGGCGGGCCGCCCATCGTCAGGTCCAGCTTTCCCGTAACCGCCAGCAGCGAGTCGCGCAACGCTTCCCAGTCGAGCCGCCGGCGATTCATCTTCCACAGCAGTTTGTTTTCCGGGTCTTGCTCCAACTCGCGGCTCGGTTCGTCGCGGCTCGACTGCTGATAGACCGACGACAGCATGACCCGCCGATGCAGCTTCTTGATTAACCAACCCTCGTCCATGAAGTGCGCTGCCAGATGGTCGAGCAGCTCGGGATGCGTCGGCGGTTCGCCTCGTAAGCCAAAGTCACTGGGTGTGCGGACGATCCCGGCTCCGAAATGGTGCAGCCAGACGCGATTGACCATGATTCGCGCGGTCAACGGGTTGTTCCGGTCAACAATCGCGCGCGCCAACTCCAATCGTCCGCTGCCGTGCTGAAACGGCGTTCGTTCGCCGCGAGACAACACTTCCAAAAACTGCCGAGGTACCACGGCTCCCGGATTGCTGGCGTTGCCGCGCACGAACACGCGCGGATTTACGGGGACGGCCGCGTCGATCAGGACGTGCGCATGCGGAGCAGCTCCAGCCGACGCGACCCAGTCTTCGACCTGTCGTTGCTGGTCGTGAAGTTGATTTTGAGTCGTCGTGTCGACGAACAGAAACTCTTCGACTTCCGTTAGCCGGATCACCGACGGAGCCTCATCGCCGAAGAGCAATTGCCGCAGCTCCTCCCAGTTGGAATCGGCGAGTTGCTTGGCCGAAGGATCTGTCTTCAGCGTTTCGTGCCAGCGAGCCTCCACCTGTTGAAACAACTCGCCGAATCGCGTGGCGACATCGGCCAGATTACTCGGCGGTGCGTCGGCCAAGGCTCGCACGACGATCGCGTTCCATCGCTGCTTCGAGTCCGTCGCATCGCGCCACTTCGCGATCAACTCCCGAGTTTTCGCAGAGAACTCGTCCGGCGTCGACGCCGATAAATTCGCCAACGCGTGCCACGGGCTGAGCACTGGATGATGCCGCTTGCGAGTCTGTTCGAGCAGTTGGCCCCAGCGTTGGGTCATCACCGGATTCAAATCCTTCGAGGCATCGATCAGGAACATGACCGCCAGAAAGTTGGCTTGAAGCTGCTCCTTCTGAGCCGCCAGCAGGTACTCGCCCGCTCGCTCGCGAGCCGACTTCTCAAGCTTGGCCTGTTGCGTCCGCAGAAACTGCTGCAACTGATCGGTGCGACGCTGCAACTCTTGCAAGTACGCGTCGTGTCGCGGTCGCTCGGCGACCGGCACGATCAGCGGCGGAACGTGCGGCTCGATCGAACTCGCAAAGACGCCGTGCAGCGAGTAGTAGTCGCGAGTCGGTACTGGATCGAATTTGTGATCGTGACACCGCGCACACGACACCGTCAGCCCCAGCAATCCGCGAGTCACCACGTCGATGCGGTCGTCAATGATGTCGTGCTGGCTGTTCAGAAACCGTTGTCCGAGCGTCAGGAAACCCATCGCTGCCAACGGCCGCGGATCGTCACCGAGTTCCAGCTGATCCGCCGCCAGTTGCTGCACGACGAATTGATCGAACGGCAGATCGTCGTTGAACGCGCGGATGACATAATCGCGGTACGTCCACGAGCAGGGATAATTCGGGTTGTCCTTCAGCCGCACATAGCCTTTCGTGTCGGCGTACCTCGCCACGTCGAGCCAATGCCGTCCCCACCGCTCGCCGTAGCGCGGCGATGCGAGCAGCCGGTTCACAACTTTCTCGAACGCGTTCGGCGATTGATCCGCTTCAAACGCCGCGAACTCGTCGGGCATTGGAGGGAGTCCGTGCAGATCAAACGTCGCGCGGCGAATCAGCGTGCGACGATCCGCCGCCGGACTCGGCTTGAGTCCCGCCGCCTCCAGCCGAGCGAACACAAACGCATCGACTTCGTTGCGGATTTCGAGTTTCGAGTTTCGGAGTTTCGGCACCACCGGTTTCGTCACCGGTTGAAAGGCCCAGTGTGTCCTGCTGCGTTCTTGAATGCTGCCGCTGTCGCTCGACTCGGTGGCTCCCGCCGGCCATTTCGCGCCGCTCTTCACCCAAGCCGTCAGCGATTCAATCGCGCGTTCGGACAGCTTCTGTTTTGGCGGCATCTTGACTGAGCCAGCATAACGGACGGCTTTGATCAGTTGGCTTTGTTCGGCATCGCCGGGGGCGATGACCGGCCCATTCTCGCTCCCCGTTTGCAAACCAAGGGCGGAATCGAGTCGCAATCCGGCCTCTTGTTTCTTGGGTCCGTGGCAGCCGACGCAATGCTCAACCAGGACCGGCCGCACTCTGTTCTCAAAAAATGCCGCGGAGTCGTCCGCAGCGACGAAGTTCGAATCAAAGGCGATGAACAACGCGACGAACAGCGCAGCTCGAAGCGACAGACTGGAAGTTGCGCGTTCGCCGCAATGGGGCAAATGCCCAACTTCAAAACTGTCGATTCGGGTTGATGGTGCAGTCACGCCAGCACCTCACGCACAACATTTCCATGCACGTCGGTCAGACGAAAGTCGCGGCCGGCAAAGCGGAATGTCAGGCGTTCGTGGTCCAAGCCCATCAAGTGCAGGATCGTTGCGTGCAGATCGTGCATCGTGCAGATATTCTCGACGGAGTGCATGCCGAGGTCGTCAGTCGCTCCGTAGATCGTGCCGCCGCGCACGCCACCTCCAGCCAGCCACACCGAAAATCCTTCGGGATGATGATCGCGACCGTCGCGGCCAGCCGAATGCGGAGTCCGTCCGAACTCGCCTGCCCAGACGATCAGAGTTTCGTCGAACAGGCCGCGCTGTTTGAGATCTTGAATCAGACCGCCGATCGCCTGATCGGTGTCGAGCGCGTTCTTTTCGTGACCCGCTTTGAGATTGCCGTGCTGGTCCCAAGTACCGTTCGAGGCACCGGGCGGGCAAGTGATCTCGACGAACCGCACGCCCGATTCGATCAACCGGCGCGCTCGCAAGCATTGAATGCCGTACAGGCGTTGCGAGGGCACCTTCGAGTCGAGTCCGTACATCGTCTGTGTCGCCTCGGACTCATGGCGAAGGTCGAGCACATCCGGCACGAGCGACTGCATGCGATACGCCATCTCGTAGTTCTTGATCGCCGACTCGACCGCGTCATCGACGCCCAGAGTGCGAGAGAACGACTCGTCTTGCCCGCGCAGCAGCGCAAGTTTCGCCTGTTGAATCCGCGAGTTTTTGTCGCCCGGCGTCAGATTGTCGAGCGGGACGCCATCGGCATTCAGCATCGTCGCCTGCTGATTCGCCGGCAGAAAACCGCTGGAGTAATTCTCGAAGCCGCCGCACGGGACGACTCCGAAACTCAACACGACGAAGCCCGGCAGATTGCGGCTCTCGCTGCCAAGTCCGTAATTGACCCACGAACCGAGGCTCGGTCGACCGGCGTTGTTCGAGCCGGTGTGCAAAAACAACACGCCGGTCGAGTGAATCGGCAAGTCCGCCTTCATCGAGCGGATCACGGCGAGGTCATCCGCATGCGCCGCGATGTGCGGAAACAAACTGCTGATCGGCATCCCGCTGTCGCCGTATTTCCGAAACGCCCAGGGACTCTTGAGCCACTGCCGATTGCCGTTGGCCGTTGGGTTCTTCGATTCGAGAAACGGTTTACCGTCGAGTTCATCGAGCTTCGTTTTTGGATCGAACGAATCGACTTGCGAAACTCCTCCGTCCATGAAGCAGAAAATGACCTGCTTGGCTTTCGCCGCGAAATGCGGCGAGGTCGTTGTCGCGTTCGAGGGTTGAACGGCTCGCGTTTCCTGCGCGAGCAACCCCGACAGCGCGAGCATCCCGAATCCGTTCGCCGACGCGGCCAGCATGTCGCGGCGAGTCACCGGCACGGCATCGCGACCAGGACAAGCACAGATCGATGTGGATTGCAGGGGGAACATTACAGACTCTCACAATAGCTACGGGATGTAGATGAACTCTTTCAAATTGAAGATCGCATGTGCGAGATCACGCCACACGAGTTGGCTGGTCAACACGCTGTTCGTCGGGACTTGGTGCAGCTCCGCCAGTTCCAGCGTGGTCCGCTCGAACCGTTGTCGTTCATCCTCGGACGGCGAGCGATCGAAGGCCGTCTGAAACAGGGCGTCGATGCGAGCACCGATTGAATCGTCCGAGCGAGCCACCAGTCGCTGCGCCCAGACGTCGGCCTGTTGCAGCACGAACGGATCGTTGAGCAACGCCAACGCCTGAGCCGGAACATTGGTCACGTCACGACGGCCTTGAGTCACCTTGCCGCCGGGAAAGTTGAACGCTTCCAGAAACTTCGGCCCTTCCATCAAATTGTTCTTGATGTAAATGCTGCGGCGACCGTGACCGTCCAGTGGACCGGCGAAGAGACGGCGATCGGCGTAGTCCTTGTCGCGGAACGGCTGCACGCTGGATCCGAACAACGTGCGGTCCAAGCCACCGCTCGCGGCCAAGATGGAATCGCGGATCGACTCCGCTTCCAGGCGTCGAGCCGGGAAATGCTGCAACAACCGGTTCTGTGGATCAACTTCTCGCGACGCGGCCGAAGGCTGATTCGACAACTGAAACGTCCGCGTCAGCACGAGCGACCGGATCAGCTTCTTCATCGACCAGCCTTCGGACACGAATTGAGCCGCCAGATGATCGAACAGTTCCGGGTGGGTCGGGAGGTCGCCGACGTGACCGAAATCATCGACCGTGCGGACGAGTCCCGTTCCGAACAAGTGATGCCAGACACGATTCACGAAGACTCGCGCGGTGAGTGGATTGGTCGGACTGGCGATTCGATCGGCGAGTTCCAACCGGCCGCTGCCGGCACCCACGAACGGATCGCGTGAGGCAGACAACACTTCGAGAAATCTTCGCGGCGCGGTCTCGCCCGGCCGCGTGACGTCGCCGCGCGTGAAGACCGGTTGATCGTAGCCGTGGCTCGATTCACCGACTCCCGCGACGACTCGCGGCAGCGCGAGTTGTGCTTCGGTCTGTCGGTATTCCTTCGTCAACTCCGCCAATCGCGGCGACGAACCAACTTGGTTGGCGAGCAGTTCGCGTCGCAACAACGCATCGAGCCAGCGGGTATCCTCGTCCGTCGCGTGGTCCTCGGCCCAAGCTCGCAACGCCGCTTCGATGACGGCGACATAACGTGTCGAAACATCTGCCTGCGACGCCGGCTCGCTGCCGGCAAACAGCGAACGCAGGTGAGCCAATTCCGCTCGCGGCGGTTCCGGACCGTCGTGCAGAACGATCCGTGTCACGCCGAAATACGAACGCGGATTCTCGGCCGCCTTGTCCCACGGCAGTTTGTAATTGTCTTTGTCGCCGCCGAGTGCCGCGAGCTGATCGGGAAACTTCGGGTTGTCGAACATCGTCATCAGCTCGGCGTATGTCTGCAGCGATTCGCGTTCGTCGGGCGGAGAGAACATCTCCCAGTGCAGATCGCTGCTGGTCAGAGCGCGGTAGTTTTTGTAATTCAGTTGACAGTTGTTAGAGACCAGCCGCACCGCGCTACTGCGTTGGCCGAGCACTTGAAAACTGATGTTCTTTTTTCCGAGCGGCAGAACCGGCGAACGCAGCGTGCCGTTGAGCTTGTCTGACAGCGAGTGCGTGAAACACCCCGCCGGCAGCACCGTGCGAACGAGGGCGTCGCCATCGGGATGCAACGCGAAATCGCCGCTGCGTCCCGGATCGTTTCGCAATGCTTGCCCGCCGATCTGCCAGCCCGCGACGGAAGGCGAGCGGGCCACGCCGCGGAAGTCTGCGAAGGTCTCGAACTGCGTGCGGTTGAATTCGGTTCGATCGCGGTCCTCTTTTGCATATCGCTCGGTCAGCTTCTGCCACTCGGACGGAAGCGAAGCGGGATCGGTCATCGTCGTGGTTGCGAGAACTCGCCACGGTTCGAATGGGTCTTCGAGCGGCAGCTTCTCGGCGGCCAGGACGGCGATCCACTTTTCCAATCGCTTGGCGTCCAAGCCTGTCGCGAGTTCCGCGGCGTCGGGACGGTTGGCTCGTTTCGCCAATGCCGCTTGCATGAACCGCGCGAGCTGCGACACCTCCTGCAGCCAGACGGCGGCGATTTCCTTGCGGAGTTCGGTTTTCAATTCGGTCAGACGCTGCGTGAGCTTGGCGTTCACGTCGGGCGCGTCGATGCAGTGACTCACCAGCCGCGAGCTGCGCAGGATGCCGAGCATCCCGTAATAGTCCTGCATCGACACCGCATCGAGCTTGTGGTTGTGGCAGCGAGCACACGCGACCGTCGTCGCCTGAAACGCTTTCGTCAGCGTGTCGATCTGATTGTCCGCAAGGTCGTAGCCAATCGACGGCAGGCTGATGCAATCGTCGTGGTTGACCTCACCGAAGCGATAAAAACCAGTACCAATGACCGACTCGTTGAAGCGTTCTTTTTCGTTCCAGCGCGGCGTGGGGAGCAGGTCACCAGCGACGTGCTCGCGAATGAATTGGTCGAACGGAACGTCCGCGTTGAAGGCTCGGATCAGGTAATCGCGATATCTCCAAGCGTGATGGACTTCGTAGTTCCACTCGTTGCCGTGAGTCTCGGTGAAACGGACGACGTCCATCCAATGCCGTGCCCAACGCTCGCCGAAATGCGGCGAGTTGAGCAGTGAATCGACAAGTTTTTCGTAGGCCGCTGCGAGTCGAATGGATTCGCAGTCTCGCAGGAACGCTGCGACGTGTTCGGACGTCGGCGGCAGTCCGGTCAACACGAGGCTCAATCGTCGGACGAGCGTTCGCGGTTCGGCTCGCCCGGCTGGTTTGAGACCTTGCTGTTCCAATCGCGTGAGCACGAAACGATCGACGGGAAGATCGGACCAATCGGCCTGTTGAGGTCGCGGGACTTCCGCGTTCAGAACCGGTTGCAGGCTCCACCAACGAGCACGAGCGCGCATCGTCTCTTCCCAAGAGTCGTTGGCTTTCGTGGGAACTGGCTTGTCGCGCGGATCGGGTGCTCCGCGTTTGATCCACTCTTCGAGGTCCGCGATGGCCGTCGCCGGCAGCTGGCCTTTCGGCGGCATTTTCACGGAGTCGTCCGTGTACCGCACAGCTTTGATGAGCAGGCTCGCGTCCGGTTTGCCCGGCACGATCGCGGCCCCCGAATCACCTCCCTTGCGCACTCCGTCGCGACTGTCGAGAAATAATCCGCCCCCCAACTTCTTGGCGTTGGTTGCATGACATTCGGAACAATGCGCGACCAGCAACGGCCGGATTTTCTTCTCGAAGAATTCGATGCCGGCATCGTCCGCGCGCGCTCGATTTGACGAGCACATCGCTGCGAGTGCCGCAGCCGACAGAATGACGAGAGTTCGCAATGCGATCATCGGAGTTTTCCAGCACTGCGGGTCAACGGGCGGGACGCCTTCGGGGTTGGTAATTGCATCAAGGTCATCCACAGAAGGAAACCCCAGCCGGCAGGCTTTCACACAGACGTGACATCTCGCGAACGTGGGTGGTCGATCAACTGGCCGCTGTGAAGTTGGCCGCTCATTGCGGAAGGTCGCCACGGAGCGGGAGCGTCGAAGCATTCCGGATCGAGTTTCATCTCGGTGACGAGCACTCCGGAACGATGACGCGGCAAGCGGCCGACGATCAAGCCGTCGGGACGGACAGCGAAACTCCCCCAGCAGGAGGGCCGCGCAGTGCTGTTGTTCGCGCTGATCCAAAAATGATTCTCGGCCGCTCGGCATTGCATCGTCGCTGGGACGATTGTCTTCCAGATGTTGTATTTCGGGTCCGCCGCGACTGTCTTGCGAGCGTTGTGAAACGACTGAAACATGACCTCGACACCGAGCTGTTTGTAGCCGCGATACAACTCCGGAAAACGATAGTCGTAGCAGATGGCGACCCCGCAGGTGATGCCCTTCACCTGGAACGTGACAAAGCGATCGCCAGGCGAGTAGTGGCACAGGTCAAGCGTCGCTTTCTTGCCGGCCGCTCCCGTGCAGAAACGTTTGTCGTACCGATCGACGATCTGCCCCTTCGGATTGATGACGTAGACGCAGTTGTGTGGCTTGTGCTGCGCATCGAGTCGATGCGTCGAACCGAGCAGCACCCAGACTCGATGTTGTTTCGCAGCGGACATCACGTCGCGCGTCGCGGCAGTGAGCGCGGTCCAATCCAAATCGGCGATGCCGGGCAGATCGACTCCCGCGTAACCCGACAACGCACACTCCGAGAAATGAACGACGTCAGCCTCTTGTTCGGCGGCTTGTTGAACCTGTTTCAGTATCCAACGACGGTTGTGTTCGATCTGACCTTCGACGGAAAACTGGCAGGTGGCAACGCGGAGCGATTTCATTGGCGGAGTCCTCTCACGAACGAGTCTTGTGGCAGCGAGCGAGCAAGACATACCATCAGCGCATGGAAAAATCACTCGACCGCAAGCTGGCCGCGATTCATGCCGATCCCAGTGGGTGCAAGGAATTCATCATCGCGGACGCGAAGGACGCCGACATGGGCTTTTCCATCGGTGCGCCCGGCAAGTCGCCGGAGCGGCATGATGGCGAGGTGCAGTTCAAGACGTTGGCTCAGTACCGCCAGCAGATTCGCGAGGTGATTGAGCAAGGGGTCGTGGACATCGTGCTGATGTCGGCCAGCACCAGCGAAATGTTGACGATTCAGGAACGGCTGTTCGACAACTCACACATCACGCCGGCAGCGCGGGCGAACGATGCGACCGACGTCCACATTCATCGCGGCGGCCGAATTCACACGACGCCCGCTCGGCCGTTTCGCACAGCGAGCCTCGATCACATGCAGTGCGGACATCTCGACTGCGCGCCGGAGGAACGCTCACTCGGCGTCGATCTCGGACTGTATTCCACGACGTTCAACAATCAGTTGGAGTTGGACATCGACGTGCTCAATCAGTTCAAGGAATTCCGCGAAGAATGCGAGCGGAAACAGTTCCGCTACTTCCTGGAGATCTTCGACCCGAACGTCCCCGATGCCGTCGCTCCGGAGCAATTGCCGGGCTTCATCAACGACGTGATCGCTCGCTCGCTGGCCGGAGTCACGAGTGCCGGGCGGCCGACGTTTCTGAAGATGGTCTATCACGGCCCGCGCGCGATGGAGGAACTCGTCCGCTTCGATCCGCATCTGGTCGTCGGCATTCTGGGCGGAGGAGCCGGAACAACGCTCGATGCGTTTCTGCTGATCCACGAGGCTCAGAAGTACGGAGCCAAGGTCGCGCTCTTTGGCCGCAAGATCAACAACGCTGAACATCAACTCGCGTTCATCCAGATGCTGCGCTACATCACCGACGGAGCCATCGAACCTCGCGAGGCCGTGCAGGCGTATCACGGTGTCCTGCAAGAATTGAAGATCGCGCCGCAACGGTCGCTCGAAGACGATCTCACACTGCAAACCAACGTCATGAGCTACGGTGGCAGCGGGACGGTCTTCAGCGTGCCATCGCCAACTGGCTCCACAAAAACTGAGCCCGTGGGTGAGCCAGAGCTTGCTCGAGCCGATTCATCGAGTACGAGTCCGAACTTCGCGAAGATGTCATCTCGCGAGCGGTTTCAATACCACCAGGAACGGCTCAACCGGTTGTTCGGCAGGAAGTAGCCGATTCGCGGATCGCGCGATCGGGACGATCTTCAGGTCCGCGATTGAACGGCTCTTCGCATCTTCGATATGTTGTCGATACCGAGACGGTCGCGTGACCGCCCGGTTTCTTCCGATACATCGAATCCCCGTGGACGCTCAGTGGCCGGATTGCTTCGCGCAAGAGTTGGCTCCGCTCGCGCCAACAACGATGTTTCCGGCCGAGTGAGGCGATTGCTGACACGGTGGGGTCTGCTCGTCGTGATCGCGATTGCCGTGGTGAGCGGCGTGCTGGTGTCGATCTCGCGACGACAGGAAAAGGCACTGGCGGCAGTCGAGCAATTGCTGAGCAAAGGAGACGTGTCCGCCGCAATCCGCGAAGTCGGAGCATTCCAGCAAGAATATCCCGCTGACGGTCGCGCGATTGCTCTTCGCGCACGCATTCTTTTGAAGGTTGGCCGGCCACGTGAGGCCGCTCAGTTGTTCGAGCAACACGGCGCGGCGACTGCGGTCGATCTGCATGCCTGGGCGAAGTCCTACTTGATGCAGTCCCAATGGTCGCTTGCCGCGCCGATCCTGACCCGGTTCCTGCAATTGGATCCCAAGGACGCGGACGGATTGTACGAGTTGATGGTGTGCAACACGCGCATCGGACGCCTGAAGGAGGCGCTCGAGTTGGCGAGCCAACTGGCGCAGCTCCCGACTCACGAGGTACTCGGGCACTTGTACCTGGCGACCGTTCACAACGATTTGAAAAACGAGGAACAGGCCGTCTTGGAATTCGACAAGGTTCTGCAACTCGATCCGGAACTGCGTAGCTTGTCCATTTCTCCGGAAGAGTTCCTCTCGGCATACGGTGGCACGCTGGTCAGTTTGGGACGGAGTGACGAGGCGGTCAGCCTCTTGAAGCGCAGTCTGGAGACACGCGCCACACTCGATGCAGCGGTGTCGCTCGGCCAGGCGCTCTTGCAGCTTGGCGAAACGCGCGAGGCGGTTGCCAACTGGGAACTCGCGGTGAAGCTGGAACCGCAGTCTCACCGTGCTCGCGAATCGCTCGCCGACATCGCACTTCGCGAGGGGCACGCGCAAACGGCTCTGGAGTGGTTACAACCTTTGGAGGACAGCGCCAAGCTGGAACCGGCGACGGCGTTCCTGCTGCAGCGGATCTATCAACGCTTGGGAGACACCGAGAAAGCCGCGACCTGGCAAGCTCGAACGGCGCAGTTGCGACGAAAACGCGAAGTCGAATCGGCCGTGGATCGCTTGCAAATCGAAGCTCCCCATTCGTACTGGGCGCAGATCATTCGAGCGTATCGTTTCGCGGAAGCTGGAAACTGGTTGGAAGCCGAAGTTCTGATGCAACAGATCCGTGACTCGGATTCGACCGAGGCATTCGTGCAACAATTTCGGCAGTCCGTGAAAACTCACAGAGCGTTGCCTCCGCTGGAAACAATTCCAATTCGGTTGTTCTGAGAGAAGCGGAGCGAGGAGATCACCGTTGAAAAGCAACGTCCGCGGATTCCACGATGTCGCATCAAGCTGGCTCGTCTTGCTGTTCGCGTTCTGCGTGCTGGGTTGCCATGACCAGTCGGCACCAGCACCGATCGATCCAACGACCATCGACCGCCCCGGTGTCGCCCAGACCGATCGCGGGAAACCGGCACCGACCGATTTGGCACGCCGCGGCTCGAACGAATCTGCGTGGTTCGAGGATGTGACGTCATCCAGCGGAATCGATTTCGTTCACGTTTCTGGAGACTCGACCGAGAAACCATTTCCGGCAGCGAATGGGAGTGGACTGGGAATGCTCGATTTCGATCTCGATGGCTGGCAAGATTTGATGTTTCTGACTGGGACACCGTTTCCGGTGGATGTGAATCGGAAGGAACCTCGCAATCGAATCTATCGGAATCGCGGCGAACTTCACTTTGAGGATGTGACGAACCAGGCCGGACTGGGACACACCGGTTTCAGCGCGGGCCTCGCGGTCGGAGACTTCGACAACGATGGTTTTCCGGACGTGTACGTGACGTGCTTCGGTGCCAATCAGATGTATCTGAATCGGGGCGACGGAACGTTCGAAGAAGTTGGGACGCAAGCGGGCGTTGGTCACGCTCAATGGGGGACAAGTGCCGCCTGCTTGGACTTCGACAACGACGGATTCCTGGATCTCTACGTCTGCAACTACGGCAAATGGTCGCTTGACAAGAACCCCTACTGCGGGGATCCGGCGCGCGGAGTGAGAGTGTTTTGCAGCCCCCGATCGATCGAACCCGTGCATGACGTCTTGTATCGAAACCTGGGGGATGGTCGGTTCGAAAATGTCACGGAAGCGGTGGGGTTGGCAACCGCGCCGGCACGAAGTCAGGGAGTGGTCGCCGCCGATCTGAACAACGATGGCTGGATCGACTTGTACGTTGGAAATGATCTGCAAGCGAATTCCCTCTTCCTGAATCGGGGCGGCGCAAAGTTCGAGAGTGTGGGTGAGTTCATGGGTGCGGCCTACGATTATGTCGGAAACATGCAAGCCAGCATGGGAGTCGATGCGGCTGACATGAACGGCGACGGCTGGCTGGATCTGTTCGCGACCAACTTCGAAGACGAACACAACGCGCTCTACGAGAACTTGCGAGGCGAGTTCTTTGATGAAGTGGCCCATCAACGCGGACTGGCTCGCGAATCGCTTCCGTGGGTCGGGTGGGGGACTCTGTTTGCCGACTTTGATCTGGATCGCCGGCTGGATGTGATTGTCGTCAATGGTCACGTCGACAATAACCGACGTGACCTGGGGCAAGATTCTACCTACGAGCAACCGGCACTGGTTTGGAAGAACAACGGAAATCGCTTCGACTTTCTCGGAGTTGCCGCTGGGAAGTTCTTCGAGTCTCGTGGGTGTGCGCGCGGACTCTCGGTCGGCGATCTCGATAACGATGGTGCTGTTGATGTCGTGGTCGGCCACCAGGACGCGGCTCCCGTGGTCTTGCGAAATCTCAACCGCGATCCACCAGAGGCAGTGTCGCGAATCATTCAAATCCGCCTGGTTGGAACACGTTCCAATCGCGACGCCGTCGGTTCCAGACTGGTCGTCGACGATCCGACGGGAACATCACAAGTGCGCATCGTTCGCGGTGGCGGTAGCTATCTTTCAGCGCACGATCTCCGGCAAGTCCTCGTCACTTCTCAGGCCAGTGAACCAACGGTTGTTTCGATTCATTGGCCGAACGGCAGGCACCACACACTTGAGCCACTCGTGCCAGGTCATCAGTATGTTGTGATTGAACCAGACAAGTCGGATCCTCATCCGAGAGTCCTTGACCGAGGGAGGCTACAATGAGCGCGCCTGCAACTTTGGCAAACGGCGGCAAGACCTCTGGCTCCCCGGCAGGCGGATCAAGAAGTCCTTGGGGCCGTCTGCTATTAATCGCTCTCGGTTTGGTGGTTGTCGGGTCCGGCGGAGTTTACTGGTGGGCGTTCGAAGGTGGCGAGAAATGGTGGCACTCCGTTTTGCTGCCTACCAAGGCGACCTTTCGGGGAAAGGTCACGCTGGATGGTGAGCCGCTGCGTGGCGGACAATTGATGGCGTTGCCCGTTCGAGCAGGTGTTCCCCAATCGGCGGGTTTCATTGGACAGGATGGCGAGTTCATTCTGCGCACCGATATCGAAGGCAACTACGTCGACCACGCTTTCGTCGGCCGTTATCGCGTCACGGTGACGCAATTCGCGATGCAGGTGGGAGCGTCGCCTCCACGAATGACGTCGCCGGCCAAGTACGCCAGTACCGCAACATCTGAGTTGTCGATCACTGTGGATCGCGATGCTTCCAAGAACGACGCTCTGATCGAATTGCGTTCCGATTCGAAAGAGTCCAACAAGTAGCAACCAGCCACCGATCCTGGACTGCGGAGCAATCGATCGCGTCGCTCACGCGATTCGGAGAATTCTGCCTCGTACTCGGGGATACAAAACCTGCGATTAACCGGTGGGAAAGCGCCCTTCAAATGCCGAAATCCCATCATTTCGGCGGACATTCTGCGAAACTTTGGCGGATTACCGCGATCAAAGGATGACATCCAATCGCGTTGGGTCGGGTCTCAGAATGCTCGCAGACGATGCGCCCTGCGACACTCAAAACTCTCCTTCGCCTGTTGAAATCGCTTTTGAAAGCCGGTGTTGAAAGGAAGTTCTCACCTTTGCTCAACAAGCCCACTCGGTTCACCGGCACAATCACGAGAACAATCCGTGGCTTCTGAAACTTCATCGCCGGCAGAACGACCTTGCGAATCGACAAGTGCAGGGGAGGTTCGAGACTGCTCAAGTGAGTCATTTCATGACATTTCCGGTGCGTTGGAAAAACGCGGTTGACGTGCGATGAGGTCAAGAAAATTGCGAACTTGCGTTTGACATGTACGTTCAAAAACGGCACGCTGGCGAACATTGGAACGGTGTAGTTGCCTGATTGACGAGTTTTTAGTCTTTCGAGAATTTGTTTGTTTGATAGCGCAGGACGACAACCCCGGGCAGTCATGAGACGGCCTGATGAAGCGAGTAAGCCAGAGAGATTTTATTTTTTCTTTGTTTCGGACTCGGAGGTTTTTATGTCCCGACTTCGCTTTCGATTTGGTTTCACGTTGATTGAGTTGTTGGTTGTTATCGCCATCATCGCTGTTCTGATTGCGCTGCTGCTCCCGGCGGTCCAGCAGGCGCGCGAGGCGGCTCGCCGATCTCAGTGCAAGAACAATCTCAAGCAAATTGGTCTCGCCTTTCACAATTATCATGACCAAGCAAAGCAGTTTCCCGTCAGCATTTCTTGGAGTGGCAATGACAATTTTCGCGGAGCTTTCTCGGACAAGGTTTTCATGCTTCCGTTCCTTGAACAGACTGCGAACTATAAACTGACTGACTTTGTGACCGACTGCGGTGGATTTGATCCAGGTGGTTGGAATTGTGGTGGCGGAAACCCAAACATCAGAACCCAGAGCGTCCGGTTCCCAATGTTTCTTTGCCCCTCTGAACCAAACGTGATCTCCGGCGGACAAGCGAATTTCAGTTATGCGATTAATCATGGAACTTCGCATACCAATCACACGGGTGGGGCGAATATGGGCGCTGGAAACGGCAACCACAACGGTGTCGCGTCATTCGTGCAGGGGGCAGGGGCACCAGCCAGCCACTGGCTCAGAAGCGACCTACCAGTGACTTCCGCCAAAATTAGCGACGGCTTGAGCACGACGGCACTGTATGCCGAAATCCAACTGGATTACCTTGGAAACCAACCTGGTTCCGACTCTGACCCGGTCAAGCGTCGAACGCAAGTTCACACTTGGGCTGGGGGGACGAGTACTCAAGCGACTCGCCAGGATTGTCTCAACCAAACCGGGTTGAGTGGCCGTCCGAATATGCGTGGCCGAGCTTGGGCTTGGTCGTTCATGGGAGTCGGGTCGGCCTACAACCATACGATGATGCCGAATGAGAAGACCTGCCATTCGTATACCGATGACTGGGGCGGCTCGAACCTCATGGCGGCGGGCAGCCAACATCAAGGTGTCGCGCATGTCGCCATGGCGGATGGGGGGGTGCGGGCAGTCTCGAGCACTGTTGCCAACGAGGTGTGGTGGGGCATCGGAACCCGTAACGGTCAGGAACGAGTTCCCAATTTCTGAAGTCTTTTGTTCCTGCTGGAAAACAGCAGATTTGAACTTCCGATCCGTGTCTTTCGAGCAAGGGCCGTGTGCGTTTCAGGCACGGCCCTTTCTTTGTCATTTGTTGCAGCGGTTCTCCAAAATCCCAAGGGGTCGATTGTTTGGCGACGTTGCCTTTCTTTGAGGATTCGTCGAGATCATGCGTTGCGTCACCTGGGCAGCGGTCTGCGCCGTTCTGGCGTTCGGGGGATGTCGCGATGCTGAGTCGCCTCGCCGAACCGGGCCAGCGGAAGACGAATTGAACGGTGTGCAAAAGACGCGTGCCCAGGATTTGCAACAGGCCCGTGAGGAATTGAAGGCCGTGCTTACGAGGCACGTTCCCCCGAACGTTGGCTCGCTCCCGCAGTTCACGGAAGTTGCCGCCAACTGCGGTATTGAATTCACATTTCATACCGACGCCATTCCTGGACGTTATTTCCTGCCCGAGATCATGGGGGGCGGAGCCGCTTGGTTTGACTTCGATCGCGATGGCTGGCTGGACCTGTTTCTTGTCAATGGCAACGAACTCGCGTCCGGAGCCCAGGGACCGAAGCGTCACACCGATGCACTATTTCACAATCGGGGAGGGCAGGTTTTTGAAGAGATCTCGCTTGCCGCATCGGCAGGTACGATCGGGTACGGGCAGGGCTGCGCCGTTGGCGATTTTGACGGCGATGGATTTGAAGACCTCTATGTGACCGGCTACCGGACGAGCACGTTGTTGCACAATCTCGGTGACGGAACCTTCGCGGATGCGACTCCGGAATCGGGCACGCTGAATGAACTCTGGGGTGCGAGTGTCGTGTGGCTGGATATCAACGACGATCGAAATCTCGACCTGTATGTGGTGAATTATCTGGATGTCACGTTCGAGAATCAGCAGCATTGCCGTTTCAATGGCGTGGCCGGCTACTGTGGTCCGGGGCATTACGAAGCGGTCAGCGATCGGCTCTTTTTGAATCTTGGCGATGGCCGATTTCGCGATGTGTCCGATGAAGTTGGAATCGCGATCCCCAATGGCAAAGGGCTGGGAGTGACGGTCCTCGACTTCGATCTGGATGGCCAGAACGAGATCTACGTCGCCAATGACATGACGCCGAATTTCTTGTTCCAGCGTCTGGCGAGTCGTGATCGAGCAGGTCATCCCGATGCGGTGGGAGGGCTTCCGAGATTTCGCGATGTCGCGCCCATTGCAGGCTGCGCCGTCAGCGACATGGGGCAAAACGAAGCGAGCATGGGCGTCACCTGTGCCGATTTCGACAACAACGGTTTTTACGACATCTTCGTGACAAATTTCTATGCCCAGAAAAACACTCTGTACCGGAACCTGGGAGGGCTTCAATTTGAAGATGACAGCCGCCGGTCACGCATTGTCGCGATGAGTTACGATCGGCTCGGATTCGGGACCGTGGCCTTGGACTACGACCGTGATGGCAGTTCGGACCTGTTTATCGCAAATGGTCACGTTTTGGGGCCCGCGCACAAACCCTTCGAAATGCTTCCGCAGATTCTGCACAATGATGGTCAGGCTCGATTCGATGACGTGGGAAGCAGAGCGGGTGATTATTTCCGACAGCTATGTGTGGGTCGCGGTGCCGCCGGAGCGGATTATGACAACGACGGTGACTTGGATTTGTTGGTGACGCATCTCGATCGCCCCGTCGCGCTGCTCCGCAATGAGACGGTCACGCGAAATCATTTTCTGGGCATCGAGTTGCAACGGTCTGACCGTCTTCCTCCGCAGGGAACTCAGGTCATCGTCGAGGCCGGTGGGCGACGAATCTCCAGCATGAGTGTCGGAGCCGGGAGCTATCTGTGTGCGAGTGATCCACGGCTGCTGATTGGCCTCGGGGACTGGAATGACCGCGTGACGGTCGAGATCCACTGGCAATCGGGCGAGGTCGTTCGGCACGAGAATGTGGCCGTGGACCGCTATTGGTTGGCGATCGAAGGGCACGCACTGTTGCCACCGGTCTGGGGAGTTGGGACACCGTGAAGATTCGAGTTTGGGCACTCATCGCCGTCGGGATCTTGGGTGTCGGAGGTTACTTCGGCGTGACTCGCATCGGAGCGCTGCGGGCACATGATCGGGCGCAACGCGCGCTTCGACTTCAAGACTGGCGGACGGTGCGGAACGAACTGCAAGCCTATCTGAATGTCTTCCCTGCCGATGAATCTGCACGCCTCAATCTGGCCGAGGCCTTCTTCAAGGATGCCCGGCTGAATCCAGAACGTGCGGTTTCGTTAGCGATCCAACAACTCGAACACGTCCGGCGCGAGTCGGCACTTTTTCCGGCGGCTCGCATTCAAGAGGCGCGGATGTCTTTGTTTGCTCGGTTACAACCGCAACGGGCGGAGTCTCTCTTGCGCGAAGCGGTGGCGGCTGATCCAGAAAGCGTTGACGCCCATTTTGTGCTCTGGAAACTGCATGACCTCACGGGCCGATCACACCTTGCCGAGCCGCACTTCCGAAAAGTGCTGGAGGCAATGCCGGTCGAGCAACGGTCCTTCCGGTTGCGCGAGTGGTACATGAGTCAGTTCTACCCTGCGACGGCGAATCCGGAGATCGATCAACTGATGGGGTTCCTCGAACCGGGGGCGGTGCAAAATGCGGTCATGGAGCTTCGCCGTCTGGAAGCGTTTCGTGACCGAGAGCCCAAAGCGGCTTTGAACCATGCTGCTGTTGCGCGGTGGTATTCCCTCGAAGGAGATCCCAAAGCTGCCCTGCTGCTCCTGCAAAAAGCATTGGATGTAGCAGACGCACCGCTGCAAGAACCCTTCTTCGTGGCAACTTTGACCCAAGTGTTGTTTGATCTGGGCGAATTCGACAACGCGTTGAAACACTACCGAGCTTGGCCTGGTGACCTCTTGGGATACGAGTATTCCCGCTTGGGTGCCATTCTTGCCGACGAAGTCGAGCGAGACTACGACCGGGCGATCCAGGGCTATCGAGAGGTGATCACCGTATGGCCAGGCCAGGCAGACTGGAGAATCCAGTATCGACTCGCAAGATGCTTGGCAAAAGCCGGCGACGAAAGTGCCGCGGAAATCATGCGGCAGCGGGCCAAACAGGTCGAGTTACTCATGGAGGAAGACGTTCACTCACCGCTTCGTCGGATGCTGACAACTCCGGACCAGCTTGAAATCTGCGAGCGAATGACGCAATTCTATGAACAATTGGGGCTGGTGTTTGAAACGCAGCACTGGCGAGATCAAGTCCATCGCCTTCAGCGAGAACGTGATCGCACGGGACGCACGCGAACTCAGTGACCGCCAACGATTCGACCTGCGCGAAACGGTTGGAGGCTCTGTTCCGGTCGCCTCTTGAGTCACCGGTTGTTGAACGGCGGTGTGCGGCAAGCATATTTTGAGTTTCTCAGCACAACGAAAAAAGGAAAGTGAAAATGATGATTCTGAAACGTACGGTCGTGGCCAGTGGATTGATCCTCGGCATGATGATCTTTGCAGGATGTGGAAGTTCGGAAATCGGCCCGGCGGATCCGAGCAAAGTCCCAGCCGTTGATCCCGCCGTGATCCAGAAGGAAATGAATAACCCAGAAGGCCAAAAGCATCTGCCCAAGGGTGTCAAGATGCCTGCGAATGTGATGCCGCAGGATCAATCCAATAAGTAGCGGTGTCGTCACCGAACGGTGCGAACGAAGCGTCACTTTGGTCGCAGTCGCCAAGGGACTTCGAGGCCGTGACGTTCCATGAGCGCCACGTTGCCCAGGATGTCGCGTGTCTGACCAGCGGCGCGAAGTTGGCCGCCATCAAGAAGCAGAACTTGATGGCAAAGATCGACAACGATGTCTAGGTCGTGCGTCGCGATAATTTGGCTGCCTGAGAATTGTTTGAGGATCGCGATCAGCTTGCGACGTGCTCGCGGGTCGAGACTGCTGAAGGGTTCGTCCAGCGCGAGCACGCTGGGCTGACACGCGAAGACTCCGGCGAGACAGACTCGCTTGCGCTCGCCAAGACTGAGCCGCAGCGTGCTGCGCGGCTCGTAATCGGCGAGTCCGACAGAGGTGAGGCTGTCGCGCACGCGTTGCCGCACTTCGTCGTCGGACAGTCCGAGATTGAGCGGGCCGAAGGCGACGTCCTCGAAGACCGTCGGGCAGAAGAGCTGATCGTCGGGGTCTTGAAACAGAAACCCAACTCGGCGGCGAACTTCGGCAATGGTCTGTCGTGCGACCGGGATATTGTCGATGCAAACCTGCCCCACGAACTCCGGGAGTTTGCTCGGCAGCAGGCCGTTGAGGTGTTGTAGCAGTGTGGACTTGCCAGCTCCGCTGGGTCCGACGAGGCCGATGATCTCGCCGGGTGCAATCGTGAAACTGATGTCGGTCAGCACGTCGGGGCCGCCGGGGTAGCGGAACGACAAGTGTTCGACTCGGACCGCAGATTCGCTCATCGCTGATCCTCCCGGCGTGGCTCGATCCAGCGTGTGCGGCCGTTCCAACTGCGGGCGAGCATTGCGCCGTGAATTCGATCCGCACGATCGAGCGCGCGGATCAGCAGACGCCCGACGAGATGCGCGGCGGATCGCCACGTTTCCCACAACGATGGCTTGCGAAACAAGCGAGCGGAGCGGGCGGTTCGCATTCGGTCCAGTTCGTCCCAGAGCACGAACAGGAAGCGGTACATCAGCGAGAGAATCGCCAGCAACACATCGGGAACTCGCAAGCGGCGCAGCGTTGCGAGCAGTTGATCGAACGGCATCACGTTGACCAGCCACAACGCCGTGCTGAACGACAGCGTGCCGCGCACGAGAATCGTCACGAACAGCAGCCAACCTTTTTGACCGGCCTGCGACAATGGCAAGCTGATTGCCATCAAAAACAGCGTCGGCCAAAAGAAGAGCAGACGGCGACCGACGTACCGCAACGGAATCCTTGCCAACGTGTGTGCGAAGAAAATGACGCAGGCGACGATGCCGACCAGCGGGCCGTGTGTGATCGGCGCACACGTCGCCGCGAGAATCATCGCGACCGCGGCGAAGAGTTTCACGAACGGCGGCCACCGATGACACATTGACTGGCCGCGGCCGAAGCGGTCGAGAAAATCACTCACCGGCGGCCTCACTGAGTTGTGGCGGCGCGGCAGGCAGCACCTTGCCCAATAACCACGCGAGGGCAAATACAGCGAGCGTTCCGCCAATCCCAGCGAACGAAACCGCGATCGACTGCCATGCGGCAACCGGAACGGGAACTTTGTCGTAGTCTTCCAGCAACCCCGGCACATTGCCGGTGAGATTGAAGTTTTCGATGCCAAGCTTGCCGAGCACCGCTTCGAGTCCATCATCAAAGCTTGACGCGAACGGCGAGAGGAACGCGGCAATGGCCAGCGCGATGACGAACCCGGCGGCGAGCGTGCGCGTGATTGCCGTAGCCGTAGGATGGACACTCCTGCCCGTCCCCTCGATCGGACGGGCAGGAGTGCCCATCCTGCAAATCAGCTCCGGCCGCTGATTCAACACGAAGCTGATCGCGACTCCGGTGATCAGCGCTTCGCCAAGGCCGATCAGCGAATGAAAGCTGACCATCAGCGTGAAGACTTTCGAGAAGTCGATCTCGCGCGGTGACCACGAGAGCCGGAACTCCAAACAGAACAGTGCCGCTGCCGCCATCACGGTGGCCCAAGCGGCAACCACTGAGCCGATGACGATCCCCTTGCGGCTGTCTCCAAAAAAACGTTGCACGAACATCCGGACGGAGTGGCCGCCCCAGGCTCCGATCACCGCCATGTGTAGAACATTCGTGCCGAGCGAGAACAAGCCTCCGTCCGAGAACAACGCCCATTGCACGAACAGCACCAGCGTCATCGCGACACAACCGGCCCACGGCCCGACGACCGTTGCGGCCAGCACTCCGCCAAGCAGGTGTCCGCTCACCGGAGCACCGATCGGGAAATTGACCATTTGCCCGGCGAAGACCAGCGCCGCCATCATGCCGGTCAGCGGGATCGTCCGATCGCCAACGGATTGCTGCAGCCGATGCACGCTGTAGCTCACCGCACCGAGCGAGATCGCTCCGGTGGCGGCGCAGACGACCGGACTGAGAACGCCGTCCTGGATGTGCATCGTGGAAGCTCCGAGTCCGACAAGGTGGGTTGGAGCGAGGATTCTGCCAGACGATAGGGGCGAATCGCAATTTCACCGCCGTTGGGCTTTTCAAAAGCGTGCAAACCGGGGGCAGGCATTGTCGCATTGTGCCGGCTCAGCGCTGGCAGTGTCTGTCGTCGACGGGCCTTTCAAGTTAGCACGACGCGCAAGCGAGTGATCTCGGTGCGTACCACTTGCTTGCGCGTCGTGCGAGCGTCGGACCGTGAATGATCTGAGCGGCAGACATTCGACGGTCAGCGGGCATGGCACATTCGCCACCTTCGTTTCACGCGGTTGAATAGCCATGTTCCGCATGTTCGCTGCGTGTGCGACGGTGCGAGCAATCGGTGCCGGTCGAGCATCCGTTGTGCGTTGCACGCTGCGCGGGATGTCGGCGAGATGCGGTCGTCGCCACGCGAACAAACGGCATTTTTGATTCCACTCCGCCGATATCTCCGGGTGATTTCCCAGAATCAACTTGCCGATTCTCCAAGCTTCGTTTGCAGCGTCCGCCGCCCCAAGGCGTATCGCTCGCAGGAGTGGTGCGACATGAAATCTCCGTTTGTTCGATTCAGCCGCTGCGTTCGGACTCCGTTGTCGATCGCGATGATTGGACTCTGCACGTTGTGGGGTTGCCGACACGTTCCCGGTTCTCGTCATGCCTGCGAGGATCGTCCCAAATGCGCGCCGGCCGTCGCGAGCGACGACGAAACTCGTGGATCGATTGACTACGAAGAGCCGTCGCTGGCCGCCCCCATCAGCCCAGACGTCTCGGAGCCTCCCTTGGTCTCGCTGTCTGAGGGAGATACGTTTCCGTTGGTGCCGCGTGAAAGACCTGAAGCCACCAGTCCACCTTCGGAACCGGCATTGGCTTCCAAAGAGCCGACTCCCGCCGCAGAGTCCCCGGTGGTCGAGAAGTCCGTCGAAACGGAAGAGGCCGCGCAGCCAACGGTTGTCGCTCGACCAGCCGTGCGTGAGCTTCCCGATTCGGACTTGGAGTTTCCCCAACCCAAAAAGCTGGCTCCCACTCCCAAAGAATTGGACGATGATTTTTTCCCCGATCTACCGGAATCGCCGCCGAAACTCGCGATTCCTCCCGAACCGGTTCGACCGACGGAAGTGGACGACGAGCCGCTATCTGAATTGAGCGTCGAAGCTCCGCCCTCGGCCGCGACGAAGGAATTGGCTTCGGTCGAAAATGACAAAGTGGCTGAGGCCCTCAAGCTGGCTCCCAGAAAAAAATCTGCTCGCGAAGAGGCCACGGTACCGGCGGTCAACAACGAGGTCTTGTCGTTGGATTCGTACTGCGACGGACTCGTGTTTGATTCGCAGGGCTTCGGGTATGTGTCGCTTCGGAATCGGATCGTGCGGTTCTCGCCGACCGGTGAATCCTCGGTGTGGACGACACTCAACAGTCCGAAGGGTCATCGCATCGAACCGGAAGGGACGCACCTGATTTGCGACACCGAGCGTCACGCGGTCCTGCGTCTGTCATTCGACGGCAAAGTGATCGGCGTCGCCGCGAAGGAATGTGACGGCGCGGCGCTGCGTGCTCCCTACGACATCGCGGTCGATCCGAAAGGGGGCTTCTATTTCACCGATCCTGGCTATGTGCCGATCAAGAACCCGATCGGCAAGCTGCACTATGTGGACTGCGGCGGCAACGTCTCGGTCGTGGTTGCGAAAATCGGATATCCGACGGGCATCGCGTTCGATGCGGAACGGCAACGGCTGCTCGTCGTCGAATCGCTGTTTAATCGAATCGTCGCATTCAACCTCGCGGAGCCGGGCAAGATCGAATCTCACGAAGTCGTCGTCCAACTTCCGAAGTCGCCCGACAGCGAATCTCACCTCACCAATCTGTGTCTGGATGCTGCGGGGAATCTGTATCTGACGCAGCAGCGGACGAAGGCGGTGCATGTCTTCGATCCGCAAGGTCGCCTGATCGGCCGCTTCTCGACAGGCAAGGTGGCTCCGAGTTCCGTCGCTCTGCGCGCCACCGATGCGGCGGAACTGTTCTTCACCGGTGAGCTTGAAAGCCGGACTCGCAACGGCAAGGTCATTCGGCTGGAC
The DNA here is from genome assembly GCA_945861865.1 of Candidatus Kuenenia stuttgartensis. GTDB lineage: Bacteria > Planctomycetota > Planctomycetia > Planctomycetales > Planctomycetaceae > SXKJ01. Next base: position 49,602 of record CAMAWN010000007.1, read on the forward strand.
CTTGGCAAGTGATCGTCCCGCTCAATCGAGCGGCGAGAAAATTGACGCACGACTGGGATCACTGACACGATCGCGACAACCGCAACGCCCCAAAGCGGCCCAGTGGCGTGCGAGAAATTGGACAGGCTCCGCAGAGTGTGCCTTTGCCGATCGGAGCGGCCGTCGGATTTCTGAACGGGATCGTCGAATGCGACGATCCTCTGATCGCAGTCCTGGACGTCAATCGCGTCCTCTCGTCGCCAGAGATGCGGCGATTCGAGCCAACGCGGCTTGCGGATCGTGGCTCGGCTTGCCAACGTATCGCCTCATGTCCGCGCCCGATCCGTCCCAATTTGGAAAGCTGCCCGACTTGCCGTCTGTCGGAATCGCGTTCGCACGTCTGTGCGAAGTCATTGCGAAGCTCCGCTCACCAACGGGCTGTCCGTGGGATCGGCAGCAGACGCTCGAAACCATCAAGCCGTTCACGCTCGAAGAAACTTACGAACTGCTCGAAGCGATCGACTCGAAGGATGACACCGCAATCGTCGAAGAACTCGGCGACGTGCTATTGCAGGTCGTGCTGGATGCTCAGATCGGCCGCGATGAACAGCGGTTCGGCATTGAGCAAGTTCTCGACGTCATCACCCGCAAAATGATCGAACGGCACCCGCACGTCTTCGACACGGCCAAGGCTCACACGGCCGAAGAGGTGCTGACCAACTGGGATCGCGCGAAGCAATGTGAGAAGCAGCGGGATTCGATCTTCGACGGACTGCCGGCCTCACTGCCGGCGCTCGCACGGTGCGCACGCATCGCTGAGAAGGCCGCGCGGGTCGGATACGACTTTCCGCACCGAGCGATGCTCTTCGACAAGCTTCGCGAGGAAATTGACGAACTCGCCACAGAACTGTTCTCCGATGGTCAAATCCCGCAGATCGCTGCGTCCGTGGACATGGCTCCTGTCCCGGATGAACCGATTGCCGACGCGGCTCGACGTTCCCGTGTCGAAGAGGAATTTGGAGACGTATTGCTCGTCGTCGCCAATCTGGCTCGGCGCTGGAAGATCAATCCGGAAGAAGCGCTCCGCAAGAGCAACGCCAAGTTTGAGCGGCGCGTTCGGTTCATCGAAGTGGCATTGAAGAGCCAAGGTCGCAGTATCCGCGATGCGACTCTGATCGAGATGGAAGAGCTCTATCAAACAGGGAAGCGACAAGAGTCAAAGTCCGATTCCCGGCCCTGAGAAATCGCCGATCCGCAGCCTAAGAATTCCTTGCAAACGTGTTATCCAGACGCTTGCTGGACTCCAAAGCCACCACTACCCTCCCCCCCTTTCCGTCGGTCCCTGGAGGCGGTGCTTCCATGCCACGCCAGGATTCCGAGCCTTCGATGGCTGTTGCTTCGCGATGGGTCTCCGAGATCATCAACATCGCTCTGCAATTTTGTCTACCAGTTGGCGCGGGATTTTGGTTGGACAACCATTGGGGAACTTCGCCGTGGTTGGTGGTGCTGGGGGCGTGCCTCGGTTTGTTCGTCGCCGGGACCAGCTTCTCGCAGTTGATCAAGCGGCTCACCCCGCCTCCCAAGTCTCCCCCTTCAAGTTCGCCAGACAAGACAACCGATAACTCTGATCCTTCCCAACAATGACTTCGACTTCCACGACTCAATCACCGATGCGGCGCTGCGGTGTGTTCACCGCTTGTGCGGCTGCGCTGTGGGTGGTGCTCGCGGGGCCGGCGTACTGGCTGGCAGGGAGTTTGGGGCTGGAAGGGCTGACGTATTCCGCGTTGCTGTGCTGGCTGCCGGGCTGCTTGCTGTTCTTTGCGATTCCATTCTTTGAGTTCGCGAAGAACAAAGCTTTTGCGTTCCTCGCAGGTTCCGGCCTGCGGATGTTCGTCGTGCTGGTCGCGACGCTGCTGCTGCATGAAGTTCGAGCCGACTTGGGGCTGAAAGAGTTCCTGAGTTGGCTCGTTGTGTTTTATTCGGTGACGTTGCTGGTTGAGACGCTGCTCATTGTGAAGTCGCCTGAGGCGAACATCTTGAGTGTCCCTTCTCCGCCCGTCACGTAGCGAATCGAGTTCCCTGTCAGCCTTGTTTCTGAGTTTGGAGTTTGCCCAGATGTCTGGGGATACCTTCCATCACGTCCGTGACTACGAGTACTTCGAGGTTCCGCAATTCCTCGGAGGCGAATGGCCATTGCCGCAGATCGGCCCGTTGCACCTGACTAAATTCATGGTTCTGCAACTGGTTGCCGCGCTGGTCGTGTTTTGGATCGGAACCGGCTTGGCCAAGCGCGTTTCTGGTGGCCAGCCAGTGAGCGGTCGCTGGTGGAACTTCTGGGAAATGCTCGCCGTTTACCTGCGCGATCATGTCGTCCGTCCGACGATCGGCAAGGGGCATCACGGTCACGACGATCATGGCCATCACGGTCGCTCGCACGCGGAAGTTGAGCTCGCTCATCCGGCCGACAAATATCTGCCGTTCATTTGGAGTTGTTTCTTCTATGTGCTGATCTGCAATTTGCTGGGTGCGATTCCGTGGCTCGGTTCTGCGACGGGCGAGATCAATGTCACCGGCGCACTGGCTGTCACGGCTTTCGGGGCCACTGTCTTCTACGGCTCAAAGGAGCTGAGTTTTGTTGGATTCTGGAAGGCGCTCTGTCCAAGCATGGATGTGCCGGGAGCCTTGAAGCCGCTGTTGATTCCGATGATTTGGTGCATCGAGTTGCTCGGGCTGTTCATCAAGCATGGCGTGTTGGCTGTTCGTTTGTTCGCAAACATCATGGCGGGCCACACGGTCATCGCAGTGTTCCTAGGGTTCATTGCGACGTTTGCGGTCACTAATCCACTGTTTTATGTGGTGACTCCCGCGAGCATCGCGGCCCAGATTGGCGTCGGGATGCTGGAGTTATTCGTGGCGTTTTTGCAGGCGTACATCTTCGCTTTCTTAGCGACGTTGTTTATCGGGACGGCGGTGCATCCGCATTAGCGGGTCGCCGCTCTCCGGCGAGTGCGGCGAGGAAAAACGAAATCGGTTCATTGGCAACGCGGGGTTTGGCCCCGACAACCTAGTTTCAGAGGAGACGATACAGTGGCAAAGGCATCCCAGATTTGTTCGTTGGCCATTGCGGCCTTGTTGGCGATGGGACTCGTGGCAACGGCCGCTGAAGGCCCAGCCTCGTTCAGCGGTGGCGCGATTGGTGCCGCTCTGACGATCATCGGTGCCGGTTACGGCATCGGAAAGATCGGCTCGTCCGCGCTGGAGAGCATGGCTCGTCAGCCGGAAGTCGCGGGCAACATCCAGACGGCGATGATCATCGCGGCCGCGCTCATCGAAGGTGCGACGTTCTTCGCGTTGATCGTCTGCATCATTCACGGCAGCCCGTACCCGGAAGTGAAGTAGTTCGCAAAAGTAGGACGGGCACTCTTGCCCGTCTCGTACAGGCGACGGGCAAGCGTGTCCGTCCCACTCTCTTCGTCCTGAGGTGCTTCGATGCACAAGTTGATTGGTCTGTCGCTGTTGATGGTCGGTCTGTTCGTCGGACAGTCTGATTTCGTGTCACCGGCCTTCGCGTCGGATGCCCTTCATGCGGAAGCGGCCCCTCATGCTCCGCGGCCGGTGATTGAATGGCATCGAGATTTGGCTGTTTGGTCGCTGGTCACGTTCGTGGTCTACATCCTTATTCTGAAGAAGGCTGCCTGGGGGCCGCTGATTCAGGGGTTGGATACTCGCGAAAGCCGCATGAAGCAGCAGATCGCGGACGCGGATGCGGCAAGAGTCAAGGCGGAGCAGATGCTCGCAGAGCACGCGAGGAAGTTGGACAAGGTGCAGGACGAGGTCAAGGAAATCTTGGCCGAAGCTCGCCGAGACGCGGACCACGCCAAGACCGAAATCGTCGCGGCGGCGAACAAAGAAGCCGAAGCGACTCGCAAGCGAGCGGTCGAGGACATCGAGCATGCTCGCGATTTGGCGATGAAGGAGTTGTTCGATTTCGTGTCGTCCAACGTGATCGGTGCCACCGAACACGTCCTCGGCCGAGCGTTGTCGGGCGACGACCAAAATCGACTCGTGCAGGAAGCGCTGAATCAAATGGGATCGAAGACGTAGCCGCGTGCTTCGTCGGCGGGTGAGTCTCTTGCCGGTTCCCTGTGGTGCAAGACTTCTACCACAGCGATGAGACGCAGCGGCTGGCGAGAGCAATGAGGGTGTCATGGCCGAAACGAAAGTGGAAACTCGAATCCGAAGCGTGATGGAAGACCCGAGTGCGGTGCAGATCGCGCGGGTTTATGCCAAATCGTTTCTCGAAGCGGCGAAGAACACGGTCGGCGTTGAGGCGGCTCTGGAAGAAGGGCAGTCGTTCGTCGATGACGTGTTGGCGAAGAATGCGGACTTCGAGCGGTTGTTGGTTTCGCCGACGATCAATCGAGACGACAAGCTCAAGCTGATTGAGCGAGTTGTTTCGGGGCGTGGTTCGGAGTTCTTCACGAGTTTCTTGAAAGTGTTGGCTCGGCACGATCGGCTCGATCTGCTGCCGAACATTTTGCAGGCGGCGCGAATTCAGAGTGAGCGGTCGAGTGGTCGCAAGCGAGTCTCGGTCAAGACGGCGAAACCGCTGTCGGAGGAGTCTCGGAAGGCGATTGGCGACCGGCTGCGATCAGCGTTTGCTTTTGAACCGATTCTTGAAGCGGAGACCGACCCGTCGCTGATCGGCGGCATGGTCATCCGCGTGGACGATACCGTTTACGACAGTTCGCTGCGGACTCGGCTGAAACAGCTCAGAGCCCGCTTGCGCGAGAGGAGCCTCCATGAAATTCAAACCGGACGAAATCGCTTCAGTCATCCAGAAGGAGATTGAGGACTTTCGCGGCCAGATTGAAACAGCCGAAGTCGGTCGCGTGCTCGAAGTGGGCGACGGCATCGCTCGGTGCTACGGCCTGTCGTCGGCCATGTCCGGCGAGATGGTCGAGTTCCCCGGCGGCGTTCGCGGGCAAGTCTTCAATCTGGAAGAGAACTCCGTCGGCATCATCATCCTCGGCGACGCGCTGAAGATCAAAGAAGGGGACGAAGTCCGCACGACCGGTGCGTTGCTGTCGGTTCCTGTCGGCGATGCGCTCATTGGCCGAGTGGTCGATCCGCTGGGCAACCCGCTCGACGGCAAAGGCCCGATCCTCGCAACTGCTACGCGACCGCTGGAATACGCGGCTCCGGGCATCGCCGGACGTCAGCCGGTCAAGCAGCCGTTGCAGACCGGCATCAAGGCCATCGACTCGATGACGCCGATCGGACGCGGTCAGCGTGAACTCATCATCGGCGACCGCAAGACCGGCAAGACTGCCGTCGCGATCGACACGATCATCAATCAAAAGGGCAGCGGCGTCATCTGCGTGTACGTCGCGTGCGGTCAGCGAGCCTCCAATGTTGCGGCCGTTTACGAGAAGCTCAAAGAGCACGGCGCGATGGACTACACGATCATCGTGTCGGCCACGGCGTCCGATCCCGCTCCGTTGCAGTACATCGCTCCGTATGCCGGCTGCGCGATGGCCGAGCACTTCACCTACAACGGCGGGCACACGCTGGTCGTGTACGACGACCTGACGCGGCAAGCTCAGGCGTATCGCCAGTTGTCGCTGCTGGTGCGACGTCCGCCCGGCCGCGAGGCGTATCCCGGCGACGTGTTTTACTGCCACAGCCGCTTGCTCGAACGATCGGCCAAGCTGAGCAACGAACTCGGTGGCGGTTCGCTGACGGCGTTGCCGATTATCGAAACGCTGGACGGCGAAGTCTCGGCGTACATCCCGACCAACGTGATCTCGATCACCGACGGTCAGATTTACCTGGAGCCCTCGCTGTTCCTGGCCGGTATTCGTCCCGCCATCAACGTCGGTATCTCGGTCAGCCGAGTGGGCGGCAACGCTCAGACGAAGGCGATGAAGAAGATCGCCGGCTCGCTGCGATTGGACCTCGCCGCGTTCCGCGAACTGGAAGCATTCGCCTCGCTCGGCACTGAATTGGACAAGGCCACGCAACGGCAGCTCGACCGAGGCTACGTCATGGTCGAACTGCTCAAGCAATCGCAGTTCGGTCCGCTGCACTTCGCCGACCAGGTCATCAGCATCTATGCCGGCGCGAAAGGCTATTTCGACGACGTGCCGCGAGCCAAAGTCTCCGGTGCCGAAAAAGAATTGCTCACGTTCATGCGCGAGCAAAAGTCCGAAGTCCGCAACAAGCTCATTGAAACCGGCGAGCTGTCCACGGACGTCGAGAACGCCCTGAAGGCGGCGCTGGAAGAATTCAAGAAGCAGTACGCGGCAGGGAAGAAGTAAATCGAGTGGCCTTTTCTGTGCTCTCGGCGTCTCTGTGGCGAATGTTTTACCACAATGACACCGAGGGCACCGAGAAGCACAGTGGGACCGCAGGTGAGTCATGGCCAAAGCACGCGCGATTGTGAAACGGCTTAAAGCCGTCAAGAACATTCGCAAGATCACCAAGACGATGGAACTGATCGCGACGGCACGCTTCAAAAAGGCGATGGACCGAGCGACCGAGGCCGCCGCATACACCAAGAAAATCTCCGAGATCGTCGCCGACCTCTCGGCCACGAACCTGACCTTCACGCATCCGCTGCTGAAGGCTCACGAAACGCAGACCAACGGCATCCTCTTGATCCTGACCTCCAATCGCGGCTTGTGCGGCGGCTACAACGGAGCCGTGTTGCGGCCGGCGTTGGCTCGGCAGAAGGAATTGAAGAGCAGCCTGAACCTCAGCGTCGAATGCTCCGGCCGCCGCGGTTTGACGTTCTTGAAGTACCAGCAGATCAACGTCACCGAGCAGTTCACCAACTTTGAAGACAAGCCTGGCTTCGATGAAGTCGAAGCGATCGCCAACCGCTACATCGAGCTGTATTGCTCCGGCAAGCTCGACCGACTGGACATCGCCTACACGAAGTTCGAGAGCGCGTCTCGGCAACGAGCTGTCGTCGAAACGCTGCTGCCGATCGGTAGCCTCGGCGCAGCGACTGGCTCGGCCTCCACCGAGAAGAATATCGACTACGAATTCCTGCCGTCCGCCGGAGAGATTCTCGAAGAGATCGTTCCGGCGGCGTTCAAAGCTCGGCTCTTCAAGTGCTTCCTCGACGCCGCGGTCAGCGAACAGATCGCTCGCCGAGTCGCCATGAAAGCCGCCACCGAGAACGCTGGCGACATGATCAAATCGCTCTCCATGCAATACAACCGAGCCCGCCAATCGCAGATCACCTCGGAGCTGTCCGAGATCATCGGCGGTGCGGCGGCACTAGAGGCATAAACAGTCAAGTCAGAGCACTCATCGACACTCACCTGCATTGATCAGACGAACGAAGATGGGTGGGGATTGGTGTTCCCAAGAGTTTGAAAGAGACATCACAAAATGGTCACAGCCACAAGCACAGGTCGAGTTACGCAGGTCATCGGGTCGACGTTCGATGCCGAGTTCGGAGAGGACAGCCTGCCGAATATTTACAACGCTTTGAAGGTCGATGCGACCGTCAAAGGGACGCACGTCAAGGTCACTGGTGAGGTGCAGCAGCATCTCGGCGGCGGCCGAGTGCGTTGCGTGGCTCTCGGCACGACCGACGGCATGACGCGCGGCATGACCGTCACCGACACCGGGGGTCCGGTGAGCGTTCCGGTTGGCAAGGGAACGCTCGGTCGAGTCTTCAATGTGCTCGGCGATGCGATCGACGGGCGCGGCGAGGTCTCGACCGACGAGCGATGGCCGATTCACCGTCACCCGCCGTTGCTGGAGAACCTCAGCTCGAAGACCGAGCTGTTCGAGACGGGCATCAAGGTCATCGACCTGCTGACACCGTTCGTCCGCGGTGGTAAGGCCGGTCTGTTCGGCGGTGCCGGTCTCGGCAAGACGGTCATCCTCACCGAACTCATCGCGCGTATCGCGTCCGCACACGGCGGTTACTCGGTGTTCGCGGGAGTCGGTGAACGAACTCGCGAAGGGAACGATCTCTGGTTGGAAATGCAGGAAACGAAAATCGGCAACACCGGCCGCTCGGTCATCGAGCAGACCGCGATGGTGTTCGGTCAGATGAACGAGCCGCCCGGAGCACGTCTCCGCGTGGCGCTGTCCGCCCTGACGATGGCTGAGTGGTTCCGCGACTCGACCGGTGCCGACACGCTGCTGTTCGTGGACAACATTTTCCGGTTCTCGCAAGCCGGTTCCGAGGTCTCCGCGTTGCTCGGCCGTATGCCGTCCGCCGTGGGTTACCAACCGACGCTCGGCACCGAACTGGGTGAGCTGCAAGAACGAATCACCTCCACGAAGAACGGAGCCATCACGTCGGTGCAAGCCGTGTACGTCCCCGCCGACGACGCGACCGACCCCGCTCCCGCGACCGCGTTCGGACACCTTGACGCCTTCCTCTATCTCGAACGCAAGATTACCGAGAAAGGCATCTACCCGGCCGTCGATCCGCTGGCCTCGTCGTCCCGAATCCTCGACCCGCAGATCGTCGGTGAGCGTCACTACCAAGTGGCTCGCAGCGTGCAACGCATCTTGCAGCGCTACCGCGAACTGCAAGACATCATCGCCATCCTGGGCGTTGACGAACTGAGCATCGAAGACAAAGAGGTCGTGCATCGCGCCCGCCGCATCGAACGCTTCCTGTCGCAACCGTTCCTCGTGGCCGAAGTCTTCACCGGCAAGTCGGGCAAGATCACCCCGCTCGCCGACACGATCCGCAGCTTCGAGGAGATTTGTTCTGGAAAATGGGACCACTTGCCAGAAGCGGCGTTCATGTACGTCGGAGCCGTCGAAGAAGCGGAAGAACAAGCGAAGAAGATGGCGGGGTAATTGGAAACGCGGCGGGCCTTCGTCGCACGGGAAAGCGGTGCTGATACACCGCACTCCAAAGAGATGAAACATGGTTGACAAACAACTGCAATTGGTGATCGTGACTCCCGAACGAACGGTGTTCGATGAGCCGGCTTCGGCGTTGCGGTTTCCACTGTTCGACGGCCAAATCGGAATCCTCCCCGGCCGAGCTCCGCTCGTCGGCCGCTTGGGCTACGGAGAGCTCAAAGTGACGAACGCCTCTGGCAGCGAAAAGTCCTTCTTCATCGACGGCGGCTTCGTCCAAGTGAAGGGTCCGGTCGTCTCGATCCTCACCGCGCGAGCGATCCCAACCGCCGAGGTCAAACGCTCCGACGCCGAAGAGGCTCTGAAGAAAGCCACCGCATTGCCCGGCACGACTGAGCAACAAGCGGCGACAAAGGCTCGCGAAATCGAACGCGCACGCCGACTGTTGACGCTGGCTCACTAAAACCCGTGACCTCGTGCGTCGATCGTGGTGACTGAGAGTCCAAGCCGGTGGGCTGTTTGCCTGCCGGCTTTTCTTGTTGGCACTGCTAATGGACGACTGGTTGATCCAGTGAAAAGCGGTGCGGGTTTCCGCTATTGCGGCATTTCAATTTGGTAGTCGAACGTCGGGACCATTAAGGTTCACGCTCTGAGGCGGTTGCCGCAGTCGTTGATTCTCGACGGCCATCCTGTCTCGCCATTTCATTTCCTCTGGCAGCTTTTCAACAAGGAGTCTCCCATGCGGTGGCATTGGCTCTCTCGGTTTAAGGTGTGTTCACGAAGTGCTCGACGATGGAATTTTGGGGTGGAACGGCTGGAGGCCCGATGCGTGTTGAGCGGCTCGAATTGCAGTGCCGCACTGGTTCATGCAGGGAATGACCTCGACCATGGGATTGACGCCAGCGGGAATGAGTACCACGCACTGACGGTCTTGCCCGGAGACGTGGCGGCGGAAACGGCCACGGAGGGAACCATTGAGGCGGCCGCCCCGTTCGATCTGGCACAGACGTTTCTCTTGCACAGTGCCGCTGGAGCGAATCACACGATCTATCTGGATTTTGATGGGCATGTCACGTCGGGAACGTCTTGGAACAGCAGCTTCACGGGAGGTGCGGCCATCGACACTCCGGCCTACGACTTCGATGGGAACACGGCGTCGTTCAGCACTCTGGAGTTGGAGCGGATTCAGTACATCTGGCAGCGCGTGGCGGAAGATTTCATCCCGTTCAACGTGAATGTGACAACGCAAGATCCGGGCATCGAGGCCTTGCGCAAGTTTGGAACCGGGGATGCGCAATGGGGAGTGCGTGTTGTCATTGGAGGAGACGGTGCCTGGTACGGATCGGCAGGCGGCGTCGCGTACGTCGGCTCGTTCAACTGGAACAGCGATACGCCGACGTTTGTGTTCGAGGCCAATCTCGGCAACGGTCACGAGAAATACACGGCCGAGGCGATCAGTCACGAGGCGGGGCACACGCTGGGGTTGAGCCATGACGGCACGGCCACGCTCGGCTACTACGAAGGGCATGGGGCTGGTGAAACCGGCTGGGCTCCGATCATGGGAGTCGGGTACTACAAGAACCTCGTGCAATGGAGCAAAGGGCAATACGCCGGTGCGAACCAGACGCAGGACGACTTGGCGATCATCACGTCGAACAACGGCTTCGGTTATCGAGCCGACGACGTGGGCAGCGCGATTGCGACCGCCAGTCTTGTTGCGGTTTCGGGGACGTCGATCAGTGGCAGCGGCAGCATCGAACGCAATACCGACCTGGATGTGTACAGTTTCCTGACCGGAAGCGGAGCGATCAGCCTCAGCCTGACACCGTTCACACGCGGGCCGAATCTCGATATTGAGGCGTCGCTGTTTGATGCGGCGGGTACTCTCGTCGCGACGGCGAATCCTGCGGATCTGCTGGCGGCCAGCTTGTCGACAACGGTTTCGGCGGGGCAGTATTTCCTGCAGGTCAACGGCGTTGGCAAAGGGGATCCGCTGCTGACCGGCTACAGCGACTACGGCAGCTTGGGGCGGTACTCCTTCACCGGGACCATCGTCGATCCCGGAACGCTCCCGACTGTGTCGATCCAAGACGCCACCGGCAGTGAAGGTGGATCGGCATTGTCCTTTCGAGTCGTGCTTTCGGCAGCGGCGACGGAAACGACGACGGTGGGCTTCACCACGGCGAACGGGTCGGCGTTGTCCGGCAGCGACTATGTGGCGACCAGCGGCACGCTCACGTTTCTCGCGGGGCAACAGGAGCAATTCATCACCGTCAATTTGCTCGATGATGGCGTGAGCGAACCGACCGAAACATTCGTCGTCAATCTGGGCAGTCCGTCCGGCAACGTGCTGATTTCGGACGGACAGGGCCAGGGGACGATCACCGACAACGACGTCACGTTGTCGATCAACGACGTCAGCCTGAACGAGGGGAACACGTCGAAGAAGACTGGTGCTCCGGTGCTGACGACGATGACCTTCACGATTTCGCTGTCCGGTACGTCGAGCGATCCGGTGACCGTGAACTACGCGACGGCAGATGGGGCCGCGACCGTCGCGAACAACGATTATCAGGCGAAGTCTGGTTCGGTCACGTTCGCCGCAGGTCAGCTCACCAAGATGGTGACCGTCACCATTGTCGGGGACAAGACCGTCGAATCGGACGAAGCCTTTTTCGTGCAGCTCAGCGGGGCCACTGGAGCCTCGATTTCCGATGGGCAAGGAACGGGGACCATTCGGAACGACGACAGCACCGGCGGTGGACCTCGGCGCGGGGCCTCGATCCATTCGTCCAATTCGTCGCCGGCAATCATTCCGACACAGCGTGTGACTGTCGGCCAGGAACGAGGGAGTTCGGCGGCGCACCTGATCTCAGGAACGGCGGCCACTCAGTCGTCAGCAGCTTCGCCCGCGGAACGAGTGCAGGCGTCGCCGGCTGCGAGCAACGATCAAGACTCATCCGACGGGGAGTCCGATTCCGTAACAGCCAAGTCACAGACGACAACACTGGTTGCCGTCGATGATCTGTTCGCTCAAATCGCTCCGCTGTTCGACGCTCTCTGATGGTGACGCGGAGACGTGCTTGTGGACACCACTGAGGCGCGATGGGGCACAGAACGGAGATCATTCTGCTGGTTCGGCAAGCTCGTGAGATCACCTGGCTTCGGTGGGTAGATCGACGAAGTACGTTTTGCCGTCGGTCGCGGTGGCGGCGATGCGAGCACCAGACGTGACGTAGTTGCCGCCGTAGGTGATCGTCGGCAGCTTCGACGAGAAGACTGGTTTTCCGGCAGCGATGTCCCAGATGTTGACGGCTCCGGTGTAGCCGATGCTCAGCAGCTTGTTGCCTGCGGCGTTGAAGCGAACTCGATAGACGTCATCCTTGTGTCCATCAAGCTTCTTGACCGGATCGGGCGAGTCGATGTTCCAAATGAAAATCGGTCGATTCGGTCCGAGACCCACGCCGCCCGCCGCGATCGTGCGGCCATCGGGGCTGAGAGACACCGAGTAAACTGGGAACTCGGGACCTTTGAAGACGCGTAGCTCGGCTCCGTTTTCGAGGTTCAATAATTTGACCGTCTTGTCACCGCCGGCGATGACCAGCGATTTGTTGTCGGGGGTGAAGACGACTCCGTAGACCGGTTGCTGCTGCGTGCTGATGACTCGCACCGCGGCTTTCTTTTCGACGTCCCACAAGCGGACGGTCTTGTCGTTGCTGGCCGAGACCAGTTGCTTGCCGTCGTTGCTGAAGGCGAGGCCGTAGATGTGCGAAGCGTGTCCAGCGAGGTTGGCCGTGAATGTCGCGGCAGCGATATCCCACGTCTTTGCCGTGCCATCGGCCGATGCGGAGACTGCCGTGCGATTGTTAGGAGCGATGACGAGCGATCCAATCGCGGCCGTGTGGCCGGTCAGCGTTTGAGCGATCGGGCGAGTCGGCGGTTCGGCAGGTTGTGGGTTCGGAGGAGTGGGATCAACGGCACGCAGCGCGTTGTCGGCTCCGCTGGCGAGCAGTTTCGTGTTGTCGGGACTGAATGTCAGCCGCGTAACTTCGGCGGGAGTCTCGAAACGGACCTGAGCTTGCGCGTTGTTAATGTTCCAGACGCGGACACTCTTGTCGGCTCCGCCGGCGGCGATTTGCTGAGCGTTTGGGCTGATGGCGACAGCGATCACTCGGCCGGTCAGGCCAACGAACGGCCGCATCAAGGTGCCGGCGTTGCTGTCCCACAACTTCACGGAGCCATCTTCGTGGGCAGTCGCATGCCAGGCGCTGTTCGAGGCGATCACGAGATCATTGAATCGCTTGTCGTCAGCGACGAACACGGCCTGCACCGAAACCGCATCAACCTTGATCGTCTTGTCGGCTCCGGTCGAGACGACCGTTTTGTTATCGGGATGAAACGCGGTGCCTGTGACGGCCCCGGCATGTTGCACGAAGTATTGCAGCAGTCGCTTGGTCGGCAGATCCCACACGCGCACGCTGCCGTCGGCGCTGGATGAGACGAGCTTCGTGACATCACGGCTGAAGTCGACACCGGTGATCTTGTCGGTGTGCCCGGCGAGCGCGGCGACAGCGGCTCCGTCAGCGATGTTGAAGACTCGCACTTGCTTGTCGTTCGAGCCAACCGCCAGAAGCAGGTTGTTGACGCTGATCGCGAGACTCGTCGCGGCGTCCGGCAGGTCGAGCTTGCGGATCATCGCGCCGTCGGCGGCATTCCAAATCTTGACAGTCTTGTCGTGGCTAGCGGTGACGAGATTCGCTCCGTTTGGCAAGTACGCGACGCCGCTGACCGGGCCACCGTGCGGAGCCAGTGCGCGGACTTCGGCACCGTCAGCGGTCTTGTAAATCTTCACGACACCGGTCGCATCGCCGACCGCGATTTCTTGATGATTGGGATTCACGGCGACAGCGGTGATTGCCCCAGCTTGAGCCGCGAAGGCTTTCACGAGTTGCCCGTTGTTGGCATCAAACAACCGAGCGATCTTGTCGGCGCAACCGGTCAATACCCAGGCTTGATTCGGACTGAATGCGATCGCGGTCACGGCTTCGGGATGTCCATCGAGATTGCGAATCGGCTGCCCGTTATTGCGATCCCACAACCGCGCGGTCTTGTCATTCGAGCCGGTCGCGATCCAATTTCCGTCGGGTCGCAGCGCGACCGCGTTGATCACGTCGCCGTGTCCCGCGATGTTCGACAGCGCAGGCAACTGCACCGGCCAGCGTTTGACGAGTCCGTCCGCTCCGGAGGTCAAAAAGAAGCCGTTATTCGGAGCGTAGGCCAAGCCGGTGATCTCGCCGGTGTGTGCTCCGAGGACTTGTTGAGCAATTCCATCGGCGAAGTTGAATAACCGGACGACTCCGGTCGCATCGCCCGCCGCGACTTGTTGATTATCTTTGCGGACATCGACTCGCGTGATCGCAGCCGTGCTGCCGGCGATGTCGCGAGCGAGTTTGCCATCGGCGGCGGTCCAGACTTTCAGCAGCTTGTCGGCTCCACTGCTGACAACGAAGTTACCGTCGGTTGTCATCGCGGCCGAGGTAACCGCGCCTTGATGTCCCGCGAGATTCAGCACCGGCGCGTTGTTCGGAATTTCCCAGAGACGGATCGTGTTGTCGAGTCCTCCCGACGCGATCAACTTGCTGTCGGGCGAGACGGCGATCGACAGGACGAGGCCCGTGTGTCCGAGCATCGTCCGCGTCGGTTGCAGCGAGTTCGCGTCCCACAGCCGCACGGTTTGATCGAAGCTGCCTGTGACCAGCCATTTGCCGTCCGGCGTTGTTGTGATGTCGTAAACCGGTTCGGTGTGTCCGACCAATTCGACGGCAAAACTGGCGGCGACGCACAGAGCCGCCAGTGCCACAGAGAATCCGAACAAAGTCTTCCGCATGATGATCGCTCCTGACAGACAAGCATCGAATCTCACCGATGCCAGTTTGGAGAGCGAGCGAAGGCTCGTCAACGAACAGCCGAAGGACCGCAGAACAGAACAGAGGACACGAAGATGCTGATGGTCAGGATTGAGATGCGTTGTCACTTCAATGCATCACTCGACTTGACCGGCTGCGCGAACTCCGGAGCCGCGCCGTTTCATGAGCGAGTCGCCGAGGTCGGCGCGGGCTTGCTCCGCGAGCGATTCAAGGCGACGGACGACATCGAGGTTATTGTCGGCGACGTTGCGCGATTCACTGAGATCGTCTTTGAGATTAAACAGAGATTGTTCGATGCGGCGGACCTCGTAGCCGTGTCGGCTAGCGATGCCGCGAATGCCGGACTCCTCGATCGACTTCGGTTTCATGTTCTCGAAGTTGGCGGGCTTGCCGGCTCGGCCGGGCGGGCCGGCGACGGTCAAGTAATCATGAGCGAAGTGCAGCTTCCAATTGCCGCTGCGAATCGCTTGCAGTTCATCGCCGGAAAAGAACAACAGCGACTGGTGCGGCGTGTGCGCGTTCGGTTGACCGGAGAGAATCGGCCAGACGTCGAGTCCGTCGATGCGATGTTTCGGCAACGGCGCATCGACCAGCTTGGCAATTGTCGGCAGCAAGTCGATGGTGGCGACTGGTTCGTCGCAGGTACGGCCGGCGGGAATCTTCTTCGGACACCACATCACGCAGGGAGTTCGGACGCCTCCTTCAAACGTCGTCAGCTTGCCTTCGCGAAACGGTGACGCGGTGCCGGCATGTTCGCCGTAGGAGAGAAACGGGCCGTTGTCGGAGGTGAAGATCACGAGCGTGTTCTCTTCGAGGCCCAGACGCTTCAACGCGCCGATGATTGTGCCGACCGACCAATCGAGTTCCTCCACGACATCGCCGTACAAGCCGCGACCGGATCGGCCTTTGAATTTCTGCGACGCAAAAATCGGCACATGCGGCATGATGTGCGGCAGGTACAAGAAGAATGGTTGGTCGCGATGGCGTTCGAGGAACTGAATCGCGCGCTCGGTCAGCCGCTGCGTGAATTGCGATTGATCGGGATCGACTTCCGCCGTCTTCTCGCCGTCGATCCACGGTAGCGATGGGATCGTCTTCACAACCGGATGCAACGGGCCGTTGTCGTTGGAATACGGAATGCCCCGGAACTCTTGGAAGCCATGCCGCAATGGTGAGAACTCTGGACGATGTCCGAGATGCCACTTGCCAAAGATGGCCGTCGCGTAACCGCGCTGTTGCAGCAGTTCCGGTAACAGGACTTCATCTGCGTGGATGCCGGCCTTGCTGGTGTGATTGAGCGCCCCGGCCAGGCCGATTCGATTGGCATAGCAGCCGGTCATCAACGACGCTCGCGAAGCGGTGCAGACTGGTTGCGAAACGTAGAAACTGGTGAACCGCGTACCCTCTTTCGCCAGCCGGTCGATGTTCGGCGTGCGTATGTCCTTCGCCCCGAAGCAGCCGACGTCTGAATAGCCAAGGTCGTCGGCAAAGATTAGCACGATGTTCGGCCGCGATGCGTCGGCTGCAAACGCGACAGACATGTGCAAAAGAACGGCAGCGGCGAAACCGAGATGGCGAGACAACGTGATCATCGTGGACTCTCAAGCAAGAGAGAGGGGTGGCGCCGCTTGCTTCAAGCGGTGTGCGTAGCATTGGAAACTTTGCAGGTGGCGTCCAATGATCCATCGACGGTCATTCTGAAAATCACGCCACATCCTGGTTCCCGATGCCTGCGGCACACCGCTTGAAACAAGCGGTGCCATCCATTCTCAGCGCTCGCTCTCGCTGACGCTTCGGGATACTCTCTGCCACGTCACGAACACTTTTCCGAGGGACGAGCTTCATGAGTCAATTACGAGTGGCGATCCACGGCGCGGCGGGGCGTATGGGACAACGCTTGGTCGCCTGTGTGCATCATGACGCCGAATTGCAATTGGCTGCCGCGCTCGATTCGTCCAAGTGCCCGCGTTTGGGCGAAGATGCTGGCGAGGTCGCTGGCTGCGGAAAAACCGGAGTTTTGATCGTGTCTGAATTGTCGTCGCCGGTTGACGTCGTGATCGACTTCTCGGTGCCGGACGCGACCGAACTTTTGATCCCGATGTGCATCGCTCGCAAGCTGCCACTGGTCGTCGCCACAACGGGATTCAACGACGCTCAGAAAGCCGCCGTCCAAAAAGCCGCGCAGCAGATCCCGCTCGTCTGGTCACCCAGCATGAGCGTCGCGGTCAACCTGCTGATGAAATTGGTGCGTGACGCGGCGCGAGTGCTCAAGGACAATCCGGAGGGGGTCGATGTCGAAGTCATCGAACGACATCATCGCTTCAAAGAGGATGCTCCGAGCGGCACCGCGCTGGCCTTCGGTCGGATCGTCGCCGAGGAAATGGGGCAAACGAATCACGTTCACGGTCGCAGCGGCCGTCCGGGGCAGCGGCCTCACAACGAGATTGGCTATCACGCGCTCCGCACCGGCGACAACGTCGGTGAGCACACCATCGTCTTCGGTCTGATGGGCGAAACCATCGACCTGACCGTCCGCAGCCACACTCGCGACAGCTACGCCTACGGGGCACTCGCCGCCGCGAAGTTCGTCGTCCAACAGAAGCCGGGCCTGTACAGCATGTCCGACGTGCTGAAGCTGTAGTCGATCAACGTAGCCGATGCGTCTCGCGTCGGTCGAATGCGAGACGCATCCACCACGAAACCAAAGGGATCCTCATGGACGCCATTCAGCATCTCAACGAACTGATCCGCTTCGATTCCGTCAGCTCGAAGTCCAACGTGCCGATCACCGATCACGTCGAGCGATTCTTGAAGCAGCGCGGCTTCGAGGTCGAACGGTTGGAGTACGACGACAAGCTCGGCGTTCGCAAAGCGAGTGTCGTCGCCAAACTGGGGCCGGGGACCGGCGGGATGGCGTACTTCGGACACACCGACGTTGTGCCGGCCAGTCCCTGGTTCACCGATCAGCACGGCCCGTTCGAGCCGACGATCAAAGAGGGCAAACTGTACGGCCGGGGCAGTTGCGACATGAAAGGCTCGGTCGCGTGTGCTCTGGCGGCCGTCGAGCGGATTCGAGTCGCCGATCTCAAACATCCGGTTTACATCACCTGCACGGCGGACGAAGAGGTCGGCTACGGAGGTGCTCTATCGGTTGCGAAACGATCGACTCTGTTCCGCGAGATGATCGCGGGCGACGCAAAAGGGATCATCGGCGAGCCGACGCATCTGGAGGTCGTGTACGCTCACAAAGGGACGTTCGGATTTCTCGCAACGTCCATCGGCAAGGCGTCACACAGCAGCACCAAGGAAGGGTTGAACGCCAACCTGGCGATGATCCCGTTTCTCGTCGAGATGAAAACAATTCATGACGAGGTCGAGGCTGACCCAGCGTGGCAGCATCCGGAGTTCGATCCGCCGACGATCAGTTGGAACATCGGCATCAACGATCACACGTACGCGTTCAACATCACCGCACCGCAGAGTGTCTGCTCGGTCTATTACCGGCCGATGCCGGGGCAGAATCCGCAGTTGCTGTTGGATCGTGCTCGGCAAGCGGCCGAGCGATGCGGATTGCAGTTTGAGTTCCGCAGCGGCGCGATGCCGCTCTACATGGACCCGAAATCGGAGTTCATTCAAGAACTGGTGCAATTGGCCGATCGCCCGCGCGCGATGACCGTCGCCTACGGCACGGACGGGGCGATGCTGACCGAACTGAAAAAGATGGCGGTCCTCGGCCCCGGCAGCATCAAACAGGCTCACA
Source organism: Candidatus Kuenenia stuttgartensis (assembly GCA_945861865.1). Classification (GTDB taxonomy): domain Bacteria; phylum Planctomycetota; class Planctomycetia; order Planctomycetales; family Planctomycetaceae; genus SXKJ01. Next base: position 68,112 of record CAMAWN010000007.1, read on the forward strand.
CCTGGGACGAGTGGATCGACCTGGATCAATTGGAGCGCGGCACTGCGCTGTACGAAAAGCTCATTCGTCACTGGTGCTGCGGCTGACCTCGTCGGGCTTGGACGTGTCCTCTCGCAGTTCGCGCAGCAGCTTGCGGAACAGGTTTTCGTCGGCGAGGACTTCGTCGTCACGCTGGGCGATTCGCCGGTCTTTCGCGGACTTTGAAGAACCGATCGTCGCCGAGTCTCCCGACTTCGAGTCGTCATCATCGACGACTACCGCCTTGGGCTTGGCGACAGGCTCCGGATTTTTCGAGATCGATTCGATCCACGCTCGCAGCGTTTGCTGTTGCTCTTGCGAGAGACCTCCGTGTGACTGCCGAGCACCAAGCGATTTCGTTTCACCTCGCATTTTCACGAGCAACGGACTGCTGAGTGGCCGTTCGAGATCGATGCGCTCCATCACGGCGGCAAGATTCCGTTCGGAGTAGACCTTCGGCGGAGCCTTGCCGAGCTTGGCTCGTTGCAACTCGAACGAGTTTCCCGATCCCGGCCCGTGACATCCGGCCGTCGCACAACGATTGACCAGCAGCGGTTGCACCTTGGCCATGTAGTCGGCCGCGGCTTCACGCGACAAACCTCCCAGCGATTCCGGCTGGATGCCGGGTTTGGCGTCACCCAGGAACGAAAACTGACCGTTGCGTTGCACGCCGGCGGGCACTTCTTTGGTCGTGAGGAGTTGATCGTTGATCCGTTGCAGCATGTTCTTCGCGACGGTCGAGTCCGGCTCGCGCCGCAACGCTGCTCGCAATTCTTTGCGCGCAGCATCCGGCATCCCATTGGTGACGCACCATCTCGCCAACTCGATGTGCGCTGCAGCCGTGTGGTCCGGCAACGTGTCGCGCAACTGGCGGTATGCGTCTTCGAGATCCGCAGCCTCCAGACGGACTTGGTCAAAGGGCAACACCATTTGTCCGCCCATGACGCTGACGACGTATCCCGCCGCGTTTTGCCGAATGACTCCTTTGACCACTTTGCCGTTCTGCAACAACAATAGCCGCTCGGTCGGTACTGACGCTGAAACAATCGGCGAGGTTTGTGCGCGAAGGCTCGGCAGTCCTGAACTGAAAGCCAACCACAGACACACCGCGAACGCGAGTCGCACTCGCAAACTATTTGTCCCGAAACAACGCCACATGACCGCACCTCGGTTCCGCGCGAGCGGAATACAGACCGGCCGCCCCTGGAAAAGGTTGGGAACGTAGCCCCGTTCGAACGGTTCGGTCAACGAGTGTTTTCGTGAGAAACAGCGGAGAGATATCGAGATGACCACAGCACCCGCGACGTTGTCCGTCGGCAATCACGCGCCGGACGTGACGTTGCCAGATGATCGCAACCAGTCGACGCGGCTCTCGGAGTTGTGGCAGCAGCAGCCGATCGTGCTGGTTTTCGTGAGGCATTCCGGTTGCACGTTGTGCTTGGATCACGCGGTCGTGATGCGAGAGGCATATCCGGAGATTCAAGCCGCCGGTGCCGAGGTTGTGCTGGTCACGATGGACGATCCGGTGCGCTTGCACGCCTTCAAAGAGCACTGGCAGTTGCCGTTCGTCTGTTTGGCCGATCCGAGTCAGGAAGGCTATCGAGCCTTTCAATGTCCTCGCGGCAGTTGGCTGGCGGTGGCCGGGCCGGCGATGTGGTGGCGAGCGATCAAGTCGTTGTTTCGCAACGGAGCGGGACTCGTGCGCGGCGACCCGAAGCAGTTGCCCGGCAGTTTCATCATCGACCGCGAGGGCATGCTGCGGTTTGCTCATCGCAGCATGCATTCCGCCGATTGGGCCTCGCCGGATCAACTTCTTATCACGTTGCGGAATTTGGCTAGTCGCTGATTCAGCGAGACCTGTTGTGAGCTGGGCAGTGTGGACGATGCCGAACCTGTCCGTGTCTGCGTGTCGCCGACAATCGTGATGACCGCATTTGGCAACGTACAACTGGCGGTCCAGGCCATGAAGCTCGGCACGCTGGATTTCGTTGAGAAACCGATCCACAACAATCCTGAACTTCTCGAACTGGTCCGGCGTACGTTGGCGATGGACCGCGTGGCACCAAAGATCCAGCAGGAAGCCCCAGAAACGGGTGAACGGCTGCGATTGTTGACCGATCGCGAACGGGAAATCTTGTTTCGCGTGGCTGATGGACTTTCCAGCCGTGAAATCACCAGCGAGTTTGAATTGAGCCTTGCGACGGTGAATTCCCATCGCGTCAATTATCCTGAGAAAGATGAATGTCGGCTCGGTGCGGAATCTCATCAGCCGGATATCGCGATACCGCTTCGCACAACAGCCGCTGTTACCGACGACAAAAAACGGCACTGAAAAAACATCGTGAGATCAGGGCATTCGTCAAAAAATGTTCCGGCATCAGGGAATTGTCTTGCCTGCCGGCGCAGATTCGTCACTATGTCGCTCAGCGTTCGTGCTGACGCAGCACGAGGGACCGACTTCTGACCCACCGTCGCTGGAGTTCTTTTGGCACCGGCACATCGGGTCTGGTTCAAGCCAGAAAGGAGGTGATTTGTGAGTTCATCTAGTCCTAGTTGCCAAAGAGGTGGTGTCGCCTAAACGCCGACGGGCTGTCAGTGGCAGCCACCCACCCAGGTGCCCCGAAG